>JAGHBG010000079.1 GCA_021161105.1 Thermotogaceae bacterium
ACGTTGAACCCAGCGAATATTACTGTGGAGCGGGAGTCAACAATTTCGTGGTTGATATTAAAGGTGATGTTTATCCTTGTCAAATAGTCGTGGGAAGAGAAGAATTTAAAATATCAAATGTTGAAAAGAATTTGAAAGATTTCAGAAAAGATATCATTAAAGCCAGGGATATTTTTGTGAAATATGCATCAAAGATGCACGACGAAGAATGTTCGAAGTGTTTTTTGAGATACTCGTGTGGAGGATGCGTTTTCGCCGATGTGTACCTAGGAATCTCTAACGCTCCATGGACTCCTCATGTTTTTTGTGATAGAAAATTAGATATAGCACGCAAGCTTCTGAAAGCAAAATTCTGGGAGGTGCTGCGATGATCCGTATTTTTGAGCGGGATCTATGGAAAATTTTAAAGCAATCGAAAAAGTATGCAAAATATCAAAAATCGATATTCTTTTATACTCCTTTACTCCTTGCGGTATCATTAACGAATCCGTATTTTATTAGGTATCTATTCGATGAAATTATAGAGAAATTCGATTTTTCAAAGCTGCCTCTTTTTATAACTCTGTTTATTGCGTTTAAGACGCTCTATCATATCCTCGATCTTGCTGTGGATTACAGCTACTCAAAGTGTGCAAATGTGATATCTGCCGTAGAAAGAGAAAACATCATGAAAAAGCTCACCCGTCTTCCAATAGAAAGATTAAAGAAAGAAGGGACATCCACATTCTTCTCGAATATATCCTCAGATGCGCCGGTTCTATCACAAACACTCAGTGAGGTATTTCCAGGGATAATCCTTAATAGTAATATACACGGTGCTCATAGGATATGTCCTTGTTTCGTTCAGTTGGAAGCTTTCTATTGTGGTGTTTGCTTCTATACCTTTCTATACTTCCACAGTGAACATATTTACAAAGGGATTAAAGGAAGCAGCGGCAAGGGAAAGAGAGAAAAACGAAAAAATTCTTGCGGAACTTAAAGAGGACGTGGAAGGGGCTTTTGCGGTTAAAAAGTATGACGGTCATAATTACATGCTCGGAAAGTATGAGAAGAAGGCAGGAGAATGGATTAATGCTAAGAAGAGGTATTATTTTATCTCACAATTGGTAGAAGATTTCTTTGCTTTTCTTAGATCATCTATACCAGTGGTGGTTTTGTCATGGGGCGGGTATTTGCTTATAAAAAATGAGATAACTCTTGGAACTCTGATTGGTTTTTACACTATCATGAACTGGATATATGAACCCGTTAGCGAAATAGTAAATCTCTTTGTCTCTGCGAAAGAGGCAGTTCCAGTATACGAAAGATTGAAGAAAGTTTATGAGATGCAAGAAGAAACTAAAGGTCACATTTCACTTCCGTCCTTTAAAAGTGCATGCCTTGATGATGTCAGATTCACTTACACCGGCAAAGAAGTTCTCAAGGGGGTAAATCTCAGGTTATACCGTGGCCAAAGTGTCGCAATAGTGGGACTGAGTGGCTCTGGCAAAAGCACTCTTGTCTCTCTGCTTCCAAGATACTATCAAGCCACAGCTGGAAAAGTTCTGATAAATAGCAATAATGTGAAGGAATATTTACTAAGAGAACTGAGAAAGAAAATAGTAGTAGTCCACCAGAACGATTTTCTGTTTAACACCACTGTGAAAGAAAATATCACTCTTGGTGAGCAGTTCACTGAGGAACAATTCCAGAAAGCAGTGAGAATAGCATGCGTTGATAGATTTATCGGAGAACTTGACAGAGGCTATGAAACGATTGTTGGTGAGAGGGGAAGTAAGTTATCTGATGGACAGCGTCAAAGGGTAGCGATAGCAAGAGCGGTTATAAGAAAGCCAGAGGTGCTGGTACTTGACGAGGCAACATCTGGGGTTGATTCGGAGACTGAGGAAAAGATATTTGAAGGTTTGAAGAGCCTTGGGATTACAGTAGTGATAGTTTCACATAGGTTGTCGACTATCAGGAAAGCAGAAAAGATATTAGTCCTTGATGATGGAAGGATTGTTGAAGAAGGATCTCATGATGAGCTTGCAGAGAAAGGCAGCATGTATAGGAAAATAATAAAATCACAACTTGTAGGATAGCACTCTTGTGATCGACTTTTTAAAAATGCTTCAATAAATGGAAAAACGAAAGCATTGGTTTCTGATTATGGCGAAGGAGGCAGAAAAATATGCTGAGAGTCATTAAAAATGTTCTTTGGGTTTTGCAGATGTCTCCGAAACGGGTCAGAAGGTATTTTTATTCAGGGACTTGATTATCTTGACCTCAACAGAATCTTGAAATCAAGAGAAGACTTATCTGGTGGAGAAGCTCGAGCCATTAATTTAATAAAATCTTTGTTGAGAGATGCACAGGTTTACTTATTTGACGAACCATTTGCGGGTATGGATGAGGAATTGAAAAAAAGAGCAATCAATGTGTTAAAAGATATGACAAAAGGGAAAACAGTGTTTCTTGTAACCCACGATGAGGAAGCCTTCAAGCTTTTAAAAGATAATGCTCTGATAGTAGAATTCGATGC
>JAGHBG010000072.1 GCA_021161105.1 Thermotogaceae bacterium
AACTTTTTTCTAATAGAAAAGTCATAAATACTATGAGAGAGCTGTCGAATTTCTCTGAAAAAATTTGAAAAAGCAAAGCATGTAAGCATATAATTGCTATAGATAAAAAAGGGGTGAGATAGTGAAAAGAGTTAAAACAGGAATTGAAGGAATGGATGAGATATTGCAGGGTGGGATACCTGAAAGAAACGTTGTTTTGCTTTCTGGGGGTCCGGGAACTGGAAAGAGTATTTTTTCACAGCAGTTTATATACAATGGTCTCACAATGGATGAACCGGGAGTGTATGTGACTTTAGAGGAACACCCCTTGCAGGTTCTCAAAAACATGGAGGCTTTTGGATGGGATGTCTCGGAATTTGAAAAGGAAGGAAAGTTTGCAATAGTAGATGCTTTCACAGGTGGTATAGGTAGCTATGCGGAAAAGGAAGAATATGTTGTAAAAGATCCTGAGGATATAAGAGAGCTTATAGATGTTTTAAGGAAGGCAGTTAATGATGTAAAAGCAAAGAGAGTTGTGATAGATTCTGTTACCACGCTTTATTTAACAAAGCCTGTTGCTGCAAGAAATGTGGTTTTCCAGCTAAAAAAAGTTCTGGCCGGTCTTGGTTGTACATCTATTTTTGTAAGTCAGGTTTCTGTTGATGATAGGGGTTTTGGTGGGCCAGGTGTTGAACATGGAGTTGACGGAATAATAAGGCTTGATCTTGATGAAATTAATGGTGAACTTAAAAGAAGTTTGATAGTCTGGAAAATGAGGGGAACAGCCCATTCAATGAAAAGACATTTCTTTGAAATAACTGATAAAGGAATAGTTGTAAATAAGGAATAAATTACAAATAAGGGGGTGAAACGATGAAACTTAACTTCAATCCACTTGGAAAAGAGGAAATTCATCAGCTCGAAACAGCTCTTTTATTGGGAAGTTTGTTCAGAAAAGAAGTTATGGAGGAGGTAAGAAACTCTTCTGAAAGACTCACATGGGTTGATTCACTGGCGGTGGCAGCTGGTGCACTTGCAAGAAGCAAAGCGGGGATGACCGCTCAGGAAATAGCGGATGAGCTTGGAAGAACACAACAAACTATAAGAGAACATCTCAAGGGAGAAACAAAAGCGGGAAAGATCGTGGCAGAAACTTACGAACTTTTAAAAAGCGGAGAATTCGATCTTAACAGGCTATTTGCCCAAACGGAACCCATTAAACAGAAGTTAGAAAAAATCAGAGATGAACTTGACGAGTTAATTGGAATGTTGTGATAAAAACAAAGCCCCGCACAAGCGGGGCATATATTATTTTTGCTGACACTTTCACTCTACATTCTGAACCTGTTCCCTGAAGGAATTAACAATTGTCTTTCCATCTATAGCCCAGTTTGAAATATCAACAAGCTTCGATTTTGATAGTATGGTGTTAAACTCTCTCAACATTTCCTGAGCAAGAAAATCAAGAGTAGAACCAACAGGTTCGCTTGATTCGAGTAGTTCCCTCGCTCTTTTTATATGGGATTTTAACCTGTCTATTTCCTCCTTTATGTCAGCTTTTTCGACCAAAGTAGCTATCGCTGTCTCAAGAACGTTGGTGTCTGGCTGTATATCAGATGGCAGAAGGTTTTTAACTCCTTCCTCTATCTTCTCTTTGTAGTAACTTACCATATCAGAGGTTCTTTCTTCAATTTTTAAAAGTCTTTCTTCCATTTCATTCAATAAAGTTTTAAGAAAGCCTTTCAATCTCTCTCCCTCTTTCTCCCTTTCTTTTATAAGGATATCGATGGCTTTTAAAAGAACTCCTTTTACATGATTACATATTACTTCTGCTTCCTCTTCATCCATTTCAAAGGTTACAATTTCTCGGAATTTCAGTATATGATCAAGGTTGATCGGTTCTGGGATTCCCAATTTTGAAGATATTTCGTCCAATGCTTTGTAATACGCCTGAGCCAGTCCGTCATTTACCTTAACAGCATTTGGAGGCTTTATGAATCTTATATGAATTTTTACGCTGACCTTTCCTCTTTTAATCTCTTCAGATATAAGCTGATTCAGTTCAGGCTCACAGAAATTCAGGTAAGAAGGCATAGATATTGAAAGGTTTAAATACTTAGAATTGAGGCTTTTCATCTCTATGGATATTTCGTATCCATCGATTGTTTCCACTACTTTTGAATATCCCGTCATGCTTCTCACTTTTTCTTCCTCCTTTTGTAAACCCATTCTTTCTTATTAACCTGCCTTGCCCTGCCAAGTGCCAGAGCTCCTGGAGGTACATCCTTTGTAATTACAGAACCTGCACCTATAAGTGCATCTTTGCCGATTCTAACGGGAGCAACAAGGGCTGTATTGCTACCAATGAAAACATTCTCCTCAATAAATGTGGGATTTTTCTTTTCTCCATCGTAATTGCATGTTATTGTTCCAGCACCGATGTTTGTGTTCTTTCCAACAAAGGTATCTCCTATATAGGATAGATGCTGAGCGGCAACGTTTTCCTCAAGGGTTGATTTTTTAACCTCAACATAGTTTCCAACTCTGACCTTTTTCTTGAGAACTGCTCCCTCTCTAAGTCTTGAAAAAGGGCCAACTGAAACATCGTCTTCAATAGTTGCGCCGTAAACCTCTGATCTTAAAATCTTAACTCTGTTTCCTATGGTGCTATCTTTTATTCTTGTCATTGGGCCTATTTCGCAATCCTCTCCTATAACAGTGTTCCCCTCTATGAATGTCATCGGGTGTATTATTGTATCTTTTCCTATTTTCACCATCGGTTGGATGTAGGTTGTCTCAGGGTCTATTATTGTCACACCTTCGTCAAGAAGTTTTTCTATAATCCTCATTCTCATTTCTTTTTCAAGTTCTATCAGCTGTTTTCTTGTATTAATTCCGCTCACTTCAAAGACATCTTCAATGGCGTAAGTGCTTACTTTATCAAGAAGAGCAGGAGCATCAGTCAGATAGTATTCTTTCTGCGCATTGTCGTTTTTTATCTTCGGAAGAACTTCAAGTAACTTTTCCCCTTTGAAGATGTAAAACCCCATGTTGGCTTCTTTAATTTTTTTCTGCTCTTCTGTGAGGTCTTTTTCTTCTATTATCTTGATAAACTTCCCGGTCTCGTCTCTTATAATCCTTCCATAACCCGCTGGATCATTCATGACGGCTGTAAGAATAGTAACATCAGCGTCGGTATTTTTATGAACCTTCCACATATTCTTTAAGGTTTCCTCCTTTATGAATGGGACATCGCCGTAGAGTATCAAAAGATCCTGCTCTGGGTCGATAAATTCTTTTGCGCTCATAACAGCATGGGCTGTTCCAAGCTGCTCTTTTTGTATGTATACCTTCACATGAGATGGGATTACTTTCTTTACAACATCCGCTTTATGTCCCGCAACAACTCCTATCTCACTGCCAATTTTCGAAGCGGTATCAATTACCCAATTTATCATCTCTTTACCCATTATTTTGTGAACAACTTTTGGATATTTTGATTTCATTCTTTTTCCAAGTCCTGCAGCCAGGACCAAAACTTTCACGTTAACACCTCCCAAGACTTGAATTTTGCTACCATAAGAAAGGCGCCTGGACTCTATCTTTTGCCATTTTTCAAGTTTCCCAGAACTCAACCAGGTTTTCTGGTATCCTGTCTATGAAGTTCATACCCTTTGAGAATTTTATGTAATTTTCCACATAGGGATTGGCGCTCCCAAAAAGCTGGTGGACGATGTACAGCTGATCCTTTGCTCTTGTTATTGCAACATAAAAAAGCCTCTCTTCTTCGTCTAAATTGCCTTCTCTTAATGCTATGGCATTGGGAAAATCCCCTGGATTTACAGATATAACAAAAACGGCTTTCCACTCAAGTCCTTTAGCCTGATGGATTGTGGATAGTGTGACTCTATCGGATTCATTTGTTCCTTCTTCCGATTCCACATTTTCTGCTGTTGTTATATCAGAGATGAATCTTTCGAGATTTTCGTATCTTGAGGCAAGTTCGCTGAGTTTTCTAACATCCTGCGCTCTTTCATCAGCGTCCTCGTATCTGTAGCTCAGGTACTCTTCATAGAAATCGTCCATCAAGAAATCTATTATTTCGCTGGGACTTTCCATATCTTTCATATTTTCCAGAATTTCCCTGAGTTTGCTCAGGGCAGATTTTCTTGAGCTTCTTACAGCGTCGATAGCATCTAAATAGCTCACGCCTGACTGAACATACCTTGCTACGGTGTCAGCTAACTTTGAAGCGGTTTTGTCTCCAACTCCTTCGAAAAGTTTTGCGATTCTAACCCAAGAAACGGCATCAAGTGGATTTAAAACAATTCTCAAGAAAGCTAAAACATCCTTTATATGGGCAAGTTCCACAAATCTGAGACCTGAAAGTATTCTATATGGGATACCTCTTGAGGCAAGCTCCATTTCTATCCTCATGGAAAATTTGTGGGTTCTGTAAAGCACCGCTATGTCGGAAAATCTCATTCCCTCTTCAACGAGCTCTTCTATTCTCTGCCCAACAAACTGGGCTTGCTCCTCCTCATCAAAAGTCTTAACCACAACTGGCTTTTCTCCATCCGACCTTATTGCCTTTAAAACCTTTGGAACTGATTTTGAGGGAATAAGAGCGTTAACAAGCTCAACAATGCTTTGGGTACTCCTGTAATTTGTCTGTATCCTGAAGATTCTCGTTCCCGGAATGTTGATAAAGTCTTCGACATTTTCGAATCTTGCGCCGCGGAATGAATATATGCTCTGTGCGTCATCTCCTACAACAAAGATGTTCCCATGTTTTGAAGCAAGTTCTTCAACGATCATGTATTGAACTTTGTTCGTGTCCTGGAATTCATCTACCAATATCCATTCAAACTGTTCAGAGAGCCTCTCTTTGACTCTGGACTTTTCCTGAAGGAGTCTTAGAGTATTTACAAGAAGATCATCAAAATCCATAACATTCTGTTTTCTCTTTTCTATGGAATATTCTGCCAGTATTTCGCTTATTATCTCGTAATTGTCAAGAAGCATAGGATTTTTTCTTTTTATAGCGGCTGAAAGGTCAGATAATGTGTTCATCATGTAAGAATTTATTGAGACAAGTACTTCAGGGTGTGGAATAAACTTTTTCATCTCAGCAGGCATTCGTGAAAGAACCCTTGATCTTACAAGCCTCATCAGATCTTTAGAATCATCCCTATCAAGTATGGTAAAGTTATTATCGTATCCTACATGCTGCGCGTATTTTCTTAAAAATAAATTGCAAACCGAATGGAATGTCCCAGCAACCATTTCGTTGAGGTCTCTACCTGTAACCTGCCTTGCTCTTGCAATCATTTCCTTTGCAGCAGCTTTTGTGAATGTCATGAGCAAGATTCTTTTTGGTGATACTCCTCTTGATATAAGATGAACTATTTTATAGGTCACCACGCGGGTTTTTCCAGATCCCGGACCAGCTATTATTATTGATCTTCCTTCAGAATTCAAAACAGCGTTTTGCTGCTCTTCATCTAACTTTTCGTAAATATTCTGTGGGACTGCTCTTGGAACGAGCTTATACTTTTTCACTTTATACAACATCCCCTCTTTTAACAAATTGCATTGTTATTATTGACAGTATAAAGAACACTCCAGAAAATATCATGAGCGATGGATATCCTACCATGTCTATGAAAAGCCCCGAAAGTGGTGGAGCAATAATATTTGCAGCCATGGAGAAAAAGTAATAAAGGCCTGTGTACCCACCTACCTTTTCTTTCGTCGTCATATCAACCACCATTGGTAGTGAGTTAACATTTACCATGGCCCAGCCAAAGCCTCCAGCCATGAAAAGAAGCATAAGGCCAATGAGATTTTTAAGCATAAGGGCTATAAAGACCATTATTGAAGCTATTATGAGCCCGGCTGTAATAGTTCTTTTTCTTCCAATTTTTGATCCTATGAAACCTGCCGGTATGGAAAAAAGCATGAAGGATAGAGAGAAAAATCCGAGAATAAGGGCTCCCGTGCTTTCTTTCATTCCAAGATAGAATTTTGCATAACTTGTGAAGAAGGTTTCAATTGAATTGAAGGCAACGAACCAGAATAGTATTGAAAGAAGCATGAAAAGGAGGGATTTTTCCTTTGAATGAAATATATCCTTCAGGTTTTCTCCAAGGGAAGAAAAGCTCTTTTTGAATGAGAAATCTATTTTCCCACCTTCTACAGGTCTTCTGAACTCTTCCGGTTCCCTTATAAAAAGCACCACAATGAGATTAGCTACCAGCATGATAAGAGCTCCTATAAGGAACAAAAGTGCAGGGCTCATATCGTATATGATTTTTCCTGCAAAATAAACCATAAGAGCTCCAAGCCCGCCCATAAGGTTGACTATGCCGTTAGCCTGACTTCTGTATTTTGATGGAGTTATATCAGGCATAAGTGCTATTACTGGAGATCTGAAAAGTGCCATAGCAAAGTTCATGATTATAATTGTGTACATCATCCAGGGAAGAACATTCATTGCATAGCTTTTAGATATGCTTATCGACACAAGTGAATAAGGAAGGGTGACAGAAGTGACTTTGAAGTAAAATAGTGGAATCAAACCGAAGAAAACAGCTGCAGTTGGGGCACCAGCAAGAATGTAGGGCATTCTTCTTCCTATCTTTGTTCTTGTTTGGTCGCTCAATGCTCCTATGTATGGAAGCATCAATATGGCAAATATGTTATCGATGGTCATTATAAAACCTATAGCCATGGAAGAGAGGTAAAAATATTTAAGGAAAATCGGCACATAAGCGTTGTAAATGGACCATATTATTGATATTCCAAAAAAGCCGAATCCCAGAACAAATATCTTTCCATAGCTAAATTTATTTTCCTTCACCTTTCATCCTCCTCTCCCAATTTATCTCTGCTATTGATTTCTGGATATAAAGTGGCTCTATTTGATAGTAAGGAATTGCTTTTCCGTTTTCGGTTATTTCAAGAATGACTTCAGAACGAGGATAATCAAATCTATCACTAAGTTTTACCCCTTCGAAATATTCTTTTCCGTCCCCGACGAGTACTATTCCAT
>JAGHBG010000212.1 GCA_021161105.1 Thermotogaceae bacterium
GGGTGAACGCCTCCCTGCCTTGTGTTTTTATATTAATACATTTCTTGGTAGAAGGAGGGATAAGATGAAGGAGCTTTATGTTGTTGTCTTTGTGACATTACTGGTTGTTTCTACAGCATTTTCTCAAGGGAGTTATCAAGCATTGTATGAGAAGTTCGTAAGGTATAGGGACTCTTACGACGTGCAAGACATGAAAAACCTGATAGATGAGCTGGAAAAACTTGCTGATAAAGATTGCAAACTATACACATTACTTGCTGACGCTTATGTTGAATACACACTCTGGGGAGCTCCTGATGATGTTGATAAAAAAGCTATGTATGAAAAAGCAATCGAATATGCTGATAAAGCAATCGAACTTAATGAAAATTACGCATATGCGTACTTTGTTAAAGGTGCTGCTATTGGAAGACTTGCTCAGTATGCCGGAATTGTAAAAAGTCTATTTCTTTTGGGAGATTTCGATAAAAGTCTTAAAAAAGCTATTGAGCTTAACCCGAAATGCTTCAGAGCTTATGTTGCCATGGGAATGAGGTACAGGGATGTTCCGTGGCCAATGAGAAGCTACAAGAAGGCTGAAGAATACCTCAAAAAAGCAATAGAAATTGAACCTAAATATATTAATTCCTACCTGGAACTTGGAATTCTTTATGAAGTGTGGAACAAAAGGGATAAAGCAATAGAAATGTTTGAGAAAGTTCTTGAAATGCCTCCAATGAAAGGCTTTACAGCCCTCGGACTTGAGGCTAAAGAAACGGCTAAAGAGCATCTGAAAAAATTAAAATGAATGATATCAAAATGGCGTTTTGATCTCCAGTATATTTAAATATTTTAACTAAATCTTGCCTTCAATGAGGTCTTTAAATCGCTTTTTAGAGAATCTTAAGTAAACACCTATTAGAACCTCTGTTGATGTCATAGACGCAATAAATATAAGCAACCCCCACCATTTCTGCAAGGTTCCAAATCCAAAAATTGCTCCCACAGTAACTCCTATTGTTATAAAGCTCATCCACAGTGGTGCTTTCATCAATTCTCTTGAAACATTTTCTGTTTTTGGTGGGTTAGAGAGAACAGCGTAGACACCTGCCGAAGTTGCCATTACAAACTCATTTGCGGCTATCAGAAGTACCCACAAAGACTTCGGGTTAAATCCTCCAAAAAAGCTTGTAAAGGCAAGGAGAGCCAGTGAAAGAAGCAAGTTTACTCCAGTTGTTAAAAACATTTTATAGGATATTAATTCTTTATAGGTGTACGGTAAACTCCTTGTTATCTCCCAATTTGACACATCATGTAAAAGAGCCTGAGAGGCTTCAAGAAGCGCATACATGCTACTTATCGGTACAGCGACAAGAAGCGCATACAATGGATCTTTAACGCTCCATCCCATAAAAGCTCCAAAAACATAGGGATACAGCAACAAGAACAACGAATTGTCCTGCCTGAATATAGCCTTGAAATCTTTCATCATTATTGAATAGTTCCTTGCATATCTTTTATATTTCACTTTCTTTTTTGCTGAACCTTTAACAACTACAAATCCCATCTTTCCGGATTCTTTTACGAACAAGTATCCGAACAATATCGTTAATAACAAACTTACACCTATATAAGAAGGCTTATTGATGGAAGAAATAGCATAGCCAAAAATGTTGAACGGTGAAGAGAGCACCTTATATATTTTGGATAACTTGATGAAAAGAGCATTCATATCATTTGAGGTGGAAGACATGGAAAAGTTAAGAAGCAATATAAATCCAACAAGAGCAACAGCTTGAATGAATATAAAAATTCTTCTTGCAATACTGCCAGTTACCTTTCTCGCTACGAAAGTAGAAATATAGACTCCAAGTGTAAGTAACATCAAGGAATGAACAATGGCAGTAACAACCGCTATGGCAGGATATAACCCTCCAAGAATCAGTCCATACGAGACGGAAACAGCCATAAACATACCGAAAACTGGCAGATCATAAAATATCGCCATGAAAAGCTGGTAAAATGTAACTGTCCAGCGCCTCACAGGAAGAACCAAAAGAAACTCCACTTCCTCATTCATTGAAAGAACATAAACAGAGCTCCCTATAACACCCAAAAGGAAGAATACACCGCTAAGAAAATTCCAGTAAAGTGCATATAAATCCACTAATGACATGTTGTTTATTACAATATCTTTCAGCTTGGAAAGCATGCTATACATCATCACTCCAGTGAAAACAGAAAAATAACCAAACACCGCAATCTGACCAAAAAGAACCGTTTTCTTACTGGAAGACTTCTTTCTCCTAGTAACTATGAAGAAAAGTCCGTATTTCATAAATATCTTAAGTTCCCTCACTTTCCCAACTCCTCAAGTATCCTCTTTACCTCTTCTTCTTCACCGGTAAGTTTCAAGAAGAGATCTTCAAGAGTTCCTTCTTCGCCAGCTTGCTTTCTAAGCTCTTCCATGGTTCCTTTTGCAATTATCTTCCCTTTATTAATTATCACAATCTCATCCGCCATTCTTTCAGCAATCTCCAATATATGAGTGGTCATAAAAACTGTTTTTCCATTTTCTGCAAGCCTTTTCAAAAATATTTTCAGGATCTTCGCACTCTTTGCATCAAGCCCAACTGTAGGCTCATCCAAAAACATTATTTCAGGTTCTCTCATAAGAACGGAAACTAAAAGTAATTTCTGCTTCATACCATGAGACATATCAGAAATGAACTTATCAAGGTAGTCGATGTTAAATGCACCAATGAGATCCTCCATCCTTTCCTCTGTTCTCTCATCACATTCGTAAATATCCATTATGAAATTTAAAAATTCATAACCTCTAAAGTAGGGGTATATTTTGGGCTCTTCTGGTACAAGCCCTATTCTTTTTTTCACTTCAATCTCTTTCGAGGGATAGGGATCCTTAACCCCTAAAATTTCCATACCCCCCCCATCAGGGAAGAGAATGCCAGTCAACATCTTTATCGTGGTTGTTTTCCCTGCACCGTTTGGTCCAAGGAAAGCCAGAATTTTCCCTGATTCTACTTCAAGGTTAATATGATCAACCGCGACGAAGCTTCCAAATTTTTTTGTCAAATTCTTCACCCTTACAGCTACCATTTGGACACCCTCCTCAATATCTACCAAAAATGATTATCAATACAGCCAGAACAATAAAAGCTATTCTTATTAAAAATCTTGAAAGCATCCTGCTTTTTTCTTCATCCTCAGATTCTCTATAAAGCTTATAAGCCTTAAAAGCATCAAACCCAACTATTATAATCACAAATATCCACAGAAGTTTCATGAGTTATTCTCCTTTTTGTATGATTCACTTTAGTGTAATAATATCATTTATCTTCGCTGTCTACAATAAATATGTGAAAAAAATTATAATGTATAAAACAAAAAATCCTGCCATGAAGGCAGGATCGGCTAAAAACAAACATTATTCATATCGAATTGAAAGCCTTTATAAACAGATTTTTAGCCAATTTCTTCCTGTACTCCGCAGATGCCCTGACATCTGTTATCGGCTTTATCCTTTCCTGATATCTTGCGCTGAACTCATCTATTAAATCTTCTGAAAGCTTCTTTCCCTTCATCTCTTCTTCAAGATCCCTAAATCTCACTATTGTTGGTCCAAGAGATCCGTATGCTATCTTAACATCCTCTACAACACCATTATTTAGCTTAACAGCTGTTGCTATGCTTGCTATCGAGATGACAAGAGCGTTTCTCCTTCCAACTTTTTCATAGTACGTCTTATAGCCCTCAAGCTTTTTCAATTTGATCGAATATATGAACTCCCCTTTTTCCATGTTTAGCTTCCCAGGGCCAGCAACAAGATCTTCAATTTTAATCTCTCTCATACCTGGTGCTATAACAGCTGTACCATCAAGAAGGTATGCAGCAAGAAGAAAATCCCCAGCCGGTGACGCATTGCCTATATTCCCTATTGGTGTTCCCCTATTTCTTATCTGTGGTGAACCTACCTCAATAAGGATCTTTACAAGGGAATTGAATTTTTTTGCACAATCATTTTTTATCACATCAGTATAGGTGGTGTTCATAAAGATTTCAAGCTCATTTTCTGAGCATTTTATTTCAGGAACTTCTAACTTTTTGGTATCGACAAGCACTTCTGGATTTAAAACTTCTGCTTTCATCTTAACAAAAACATCTGTACCACCAGAGAAAAGCAATCCGCCCTCTTCCTTTAATTTCGATATCTCCTCAAGCGTTGTCGGAGCGTAATATTTAAACTTCATTTTTTATCACCACGCTTTTTAGCCGCCAGTTTGACAGCCTGCTTTATCTTTATATAACCAGTACAGCGACATATATTTCCCTCAAGAGCTTTTTCAATCTCCTCATCGGTGGGATTTGGATTCTCATCAAGAAGAACTTTTGTGGAGATTATAAAACCAGGTGTGCAGAATCCACACTGGACAGCTCCCGCTTCAACGAAAGCTTCTGAAATGTATGTTTCTCCCTTCTCAACAAGACCTTCCAGAGTCCATACATCTTTGCCATCAAGCTCGACGGCAAGCATCAAACACGAATGAACGTTCCTGCCGTTAACAATGATAGTACATGCTCCACATTCACCTTCTGAACACCCTTCTTTTACAGATGTCATGCCCATATTGTCCCTCAAAAAATCAAGTGCCCTTATATTTGGGTCAACATCAGTTTCAACAAGTTTTCCGTTTAGATTGAATTTTATGCGTATTTCCGTCACCCCCTCTGGTTGGAATAATACCAAAAAGAAATTCTCAAAACCAAATTTTATACCGCATTGAATAGAATTGCAAAAATATATGCACAACGCAAAATTACATAAATGTACAAACTGTAGCTAAAATTCCTCTATATTAATTGTATTCTACAATTTTTTATATTTATTTTAGAATAATTTTTTCTATCCGAATATTAGGCACCGATCGGGGAGATATTTACCACCCTTGAATAGGGGTTTAATAACATGGGATCTGGTGAGCCACAAAACTCCTGACTTCACAATATATTGCACCTCCTCAAGCAATAACACTGGAAAATTCAC
>JAGHBG010000208.1 GCA_021161105.1 Thermotogaceae bacterium
GGATTATCTCCATAACTTAAACCAACCTTTTTTCTTTCTTCGTAAAGTGCCGGGAGTATATCATCTTCCTTTGCGCCGTCAAATACTGGTGTCGTGAACCATTTGCCGGTTAGTTTTGCTAACCAGCCAAGTTGAGTTTCGAGGATCTGCCCTACATTCATTCTTGATGGTATACCAAGGGGGTTAAGTACCATTTGAACCGGTGTTCCATCAGGAAGGAATGGCATATCTTCTTTTGGAAGAATCATCGAAACAACACCCTTGTTACCGTGTCTTCCCGCTAATTTGTCTCCGACTTCAAGTGTTTTCTTTGATGCAACATAAACTTTGACAAGTTTCAATACACCCGGGCCAAGATCCTGTATATCATTTTTATCAAAAACATCTACTCTTATAACTCTTCCTTCAATTCCATGAGGAAGTCTCAAAGATGTGTCTTTAACATCGCGCCCTCTTTCTCCAAAGACCGATCTTATAATCTTTTCTTCAGGAGTTGTGTCACTTTCACCCTTTGGTGTGACTTTTCCCACCAGTATCGCCTGAGAGCCGACGCCGTAGTCAGATACGACATAAGCTCCTATTCTTATGATTCCATCTTCATCAAGATTCTTAAGAAGCTCTTTGGATACATTTGGAATATCTGCGGTTATTTCTTCCTCACCTAATCTTGTATCTCTTGCCTGAGTTTCATAAACTTCTATATGAATTGATGTGAATGTATCTTTCTCAAGGAGTTCCTGACTGACGAGGATAGCATCTTCGTAGTTATAACCCTCCCAGGGCATGAATGCTACTAAAACATTTTTTCCCAAGGCAAGTTCTCCCATGTCTGTAGCGGGCCCATCGGCTATTGGATCACCAGCTTTTACAAATTCTCCTTCGTTAACAATTGGTCTCTGGTTGATGGTGGTATCCTGGTTGGATCTTATGAACTTGAGGAGAGTGTATTCATCAATTAAGGGATTGCCTTTTTCATCGTAAAGCTCCTTCCCCTTGCTGTCAACCCTGTGAATGATTATCTTTCTTGCGTCAACCTTTTTAACTATTCCATCGTGTTTGGCAAGAACGACATAACCACTGTTCATTGCGGCGTAACTTTCCATTCCTGTTCCAACAAGAGGTGCTTCAGTATCGACAAGAGGAACGGCCTGTCTTTGCATGTTTGAGCCCATCAAAGCCCTTGATGCATCATCATGTTCCAGGAAGGGTATCAGGGAAGCTGAAACACTGAATGGTTGCTTAGGTGAAACATCCATAAGATCCACTTCATCAGGTCTTACAAGTCTTATATCTTCTCCAAATCTTACCAAAACTCTTTCTTCTTTTATTCTTCCTTTCTCATCAACTTCTACCGTGGCTGGAGCAATTCTGTATTGTTCTTCTTCGTCAGCTGTAAGGTAAACTATCTCATCTATTACTTTCCCTTTAACCACTTTTCTGTATGGCGTCATTAAAAAGCCGTATTTATCGGTTTTTGCGTATATAGCCAGGGATGTTATAAGTCCTATGTTGGTACCTTCCGGTGTTTCTATAGGACATAGCCTACCGTACTGCGAGTGATGAACATTTCTTGCTTCAAACACCTTGGATTCTCTTCTAAGTCCACCAGGTCCAACAGCGGAGATTCTTCTTTTATGCGTGAGTTCCGATAGTGGATTAACCTGATCCATAAACTGAGAAAGTTGATTCGTAGCAAAAAACTGATGAATTGTGTTAATTATAGTTTTGACATTTATAAGACTTTGTATATTAACGGAAGCGAGACTTCCATAAAGTGCTAACCTCTCCTGAATAGCTCTCTGCGCTCTTGCGAAAGTTCTTTCAAATTCTCTTAGTATGAGCTCTCCAACTGACCTGACTCTCTTATTTCCTAAATGGTCTTTTGTATCGAAAGGAATGACAACTGACTCTTTGTTAACATTTATAAGATATCTCATACCAGCAAATATATTTATATCAAAATTGGCTCCGTAGTTCTTTCTCATTATGCTTGAGAACTTTTTGAGATCATACGATGCAGTTTGATGATCATCGAGGTATTTTTCCATGAAAATTGCTATAGCTTTTTTAAGATCAGCCTGATCAACCTCGAAATCCGTTATGTATCTATTCTCAAAGTAATCAAAAAGACGTCTCATAGCGAGTACAATATCAAGAGTTGTGAGCGTCATACTTTTTTCATCATACACAGCATCTTTAACATCATCCGGATTTTTGCCTTCAACTTCTATTAAATATTTCTTGTATATTCCTTGAAGTTTTTTGTTGATTTTGTATCTTCCAACTTCTGTGAGTTCATACCTTTCCGAAGAAAAGAACATATCATGAAGGTATCTTTTTGCAGCATTTATCCTGGGTAGTTCATCTGGTCTTAATTTCTTGAATATTTCAAGATAAGCATCAATGGAAGTTACTTCTCCAAATCCGAATATTTCGTTACCTTCTGCATTTTCACCTTTTTCACCAAAAACCCTTCTCACCATGTGTTCAAAAGTGTTTTGAGCTAATGGATGAAGAATCTTTACCTTTTCTATCCCCAGATTTCTTAACTTCTGAGCTACTTCTTTAGTCATAATGGAAAGTTTCTTTGCAATTAATTCTCCGTCAACTTCTATATCCTCGAGGATTATAGAACCTACATGTAAGAAAAGCTGTTCCTCATCCCTTGTATCCAGCCATGCTGGAAATAAGTTAAATATCCTTTCGTCATCTGTATCGAATTCAATTGCTTTGAGAAGAAGAAACGCATTCACTTTCTTTCCATCAAGTGATGCATAGAGCACTCCATCATAAGGATCAAGGAGAACTTCGAGCCATGCTCCTCTTGCTGGCAAGAAATATCCTCCATATTCTTCGTTATCAATGTAATCATCTGGATAATACAGTCCGGGCGAAATAATTATCTGAGAAACAACAACTCTTTCTGCACCATTGATAATAAAGGTACCTCTGTCGGTCATATAAGGAATATGTCCAAGGAGTGCTTCTTCTTCTTTCATCTCGCCTGTCTTTACATCAGTAACCCTGGCTGTAACATATACGGGGATGGTGTAGGTAAGACCTTTTATCCTGCATTCCATCGGGTCCATCTGGGGATCATCAGTTCTTATGTCAACAAATTCTAAAATAAAGCCTTTTTCTGCTTTTTTATCTTTGGACGCCTGGGTTTGTATAGGAGAAAATTTCTTAAGAACGTTGAGAAGACCTTCCTTTAAAAACTGCTCGTAGGACTCTTTCTGGATGGCGATGAGGTTTGGAACTGAAAGGGGTTCTCTTACTTTCCCAAAGGAATACCTGCCCCTCTTTCCACTTTTGATCTCGTGCATTCTATCACCTCATGAACAAATTTTTTGCGATACACAAAAAAGAGAGGGGATTACCCCCAATCCATTTTAAGTATATAAAATTTCCCGCTCAGCTATTTAACCATATATCTACAAAAAATGTCAACTACTAATTCTCACTTGATTCTCTTAGAAACTTTTTCGTTATAAAATTGTATCATTGTTGTTACTTATTCATCATCCCAACGAGGATTTTTGGAAATACGGCATAGAATGCAGCAGCTTTCACAAGATGTTCTATTTTAACTTTTTCGTTGGGTGCATGGGCATATTTCTCATCTCCGGGTCCAAAACCAACTGTTGGTATGTTGTAAACTCCCGCTGTGACTACACCATTTGTAGAAAATGTCCATTTGTCAATTACAGGTTTGTCATCAAAAACACTTATATAAGTGTTCTTCGCTGCCTGTACTACAAGGCTGTCTTCGTCCATTACCCATGTTGGGAAATATTTTTCCATAGAGTATTCTTCTCCTGTATAAGCTTTTCCATTATATGTAAGCTCAATTATTTCCGCATCCTCAACTCCAGCCCGCTTGAATACATCTTTAATTTCTTTAAATGCACTTTCTTTTGTTTCTCCAGCAGTGAGCCTTCTATCTATGTGAATGGTACACTCATCAGGGACAGCATTAACCGACGGGGATACACTCTCAATTTGGGAAACAACGATGGTTCCTTTTCCAAGGAATGGATCTACCCTGAGTCTTTCATTGAGTTTTTCTATCTCAAGGGCTATTCTTGACATTTTATACACAGCGTTGTCTCCTCTTTCCGGAGCGCTGGCATGCGCAGAAATTCCTGTTGTTCTTATCTTAAATTCGATTCTTCCCCTATGTCCTCTGTATATCTTTAAGGAAGTTGGTTCTGTTATAACAACAAAATCTGGCTTTAATTTATCTTCCTCAATTATGTATCTCCAGCACATACCATCACAATCCTCTTCCATGACTGTACCCGTCACGTAAACTGTGAAGTCGTCTAGTAATCCAAGTTCTTTAAGAATCTTCATACCATATACCATGGAGCACATTCCAGCTTTCTGGTCAGAAGCTCCTCTGCCGTAAACCCATTCATCATCCCAATCTCCACTGAAAGGATCCCTGTTCCAGAGAGCGGGATTTCCAACATCTACAGTGTCGATGTGCGCGTCCATAGCTATCTTTGTCTTTCCATTTCCAATTCTTCCGATGATGTTTCCAAGTCCATCTACTTTTACCTCATCAAAACCTACTTTTTCCATTTCATTACCAATAACCTCAACAACTGCTTTCTCCTGGCCAGAAAGGCTTTTTGCTTTTATTAGAGCACTCATGAACTTTACTAAATCTTCTCTGTACTTTTCTGCAAGTTTCAAAGCTTCCTTCATCCAAAACCGCCTCCTTTAGATTAATCTTTTCAAGACTAAATTTTACACCTTTCTGGTCAATTTGGTAAAATTTTTCCGTAGTCTATTTAATGAGGAGGGAAGAATATGTTTAAAGAAGAGGAAATAAAAAAGATCCAAGGTCATTTCAAAGAGTGGGAGGAAAAAACCGTAAAAAAAGCTGTAGAAAGGTTTCCTGAGAGAAAGGAAAAGTTCATGTCAACATCCGGTTATGAAATAAAAAGGCTCTACACTCCTGTCGATATCAAAGATATGGATTACATGGAGGATCTTGGCTTTGCTGGGGAGTACCCCTTTACAAGAGGTGTACAACCCACGATGTACAGGGCAAGATTCTGGACTATGAGACAGTACGCAGGTTTTGGAACGGCGGAAGAGTCAAACGAAAGGTACAGATATTTATTATCTCAAGGACAGACTGGACTTTCTGTAGCTTTTGACCTTCCAACGCAGATTGGTTACGATTCTGACCATCCTATGGCAGAGGGAGAAGTTGGAAGAGTTGGTGTTGCTATAGACTCGCTGGAAGATATGGAGATACTGTTTGATGGCATACCTCTTGATAAGGTCAGTACATCAATGACGATAAATTCAACTGCAGCTATTCTCCTTGCAATGTACATTGCAGTTGCAGAGAAGCAGGGAGTTTCGATGGAAAAATTAAGAGGTACCATTCAGAATGATATATTGAAAGAATACATAGCAAGGGGAACCTATATATTTCCACCAAAGCCGTCGATGAGGATAATAACTGACATATTTGAGTTCTGCACCAAAAACATGCCAAAATGGAATCCAATAAGCATAAGTGGATATCACATAAGAGAAGCAGGATCAACAGCCGTACAGGAAGTTGCTTTTACCCTTGCTGATGCAATAGCCTATGTTGAGGCAGCTATAGATGCTGGGCTCGATCCAAATGCTTTTGGAAAGAGACTTTCATTCTTCTTTGCGGCTCATAATAACTTCCTTGAAGAGATAGCAAAATTCAGGGCAGCAAGAAGGTTATGGGCAAAAATAATGAAGGAAAGATTTGGAGTAACTGATCCATCAGCTATGAGACTCAGGTTCCATACCCAAACGGGAGGTTCCACACTGACAGCTCAGCAACCAATGAACAACATAATAAGGGTTACGATACAGGCTTTAGCAGCAGTTCTTGGAGGAACGCAATCTCTTCATACAAACTCCTATGATGAAGCTCTGGCTTTGCCAACAGAAGAATCTGTCAGGATAGCTCTTAGAACCCAGCAGATAATAGCCTATGAATCTGGTGTTGCGGATACTATAGATCCATTTGCAGGTTCCTATGCTATCGAATCAATGACAAATGAGATAGAAAAGAGAGCGATGAAATATATAGAAAAAATTGATTCCCTTGGTGGAATGGTAAAAGCTATTGAAATGGGGTATGCTCAAAAGGAGATCAATGAAAGTGCGTATAAATATCAGCTTGCTGTTGAGAGTGGAGAAGAAGTAATAGTTGGAGTAAATAAATTCCAGGTTGAAGAAAAGGTATCAACAGATAATATATTAAAGGTTGATCCAGAGGTGGAGGAGAAACAAAAAGCAAGAGTTAAGAAATTAAAGGAAAGGAGAGACAACGAAAAGGTTAAAAAGGCTCTCGAAAAAGTTAAAAACGCTGCAGAGAATGGCGAAAACCTTATGCCACCGATAATCGAGGCTGTTAAAGTTTATGCAACGGTTGGAGAGATATCAAATGCATTGAGAGAAGTATTTGGCGAGTATACAGAAGCTGTGATAATTTGAGTGCAAGAAATAACATGTAATTAGTTTAAATTGAATCTTATGGTTTGCTTATAAAAAAACAACACTGCACCGTTCCTTTTATGCTCTTAACAGAGAAAAAAGCCCCTTCACGGGGCTTTTTCGATGTACATGCGTTTTTTATTCTTTTTTTCCTTTTGGTTCAATTACTTTATCAACTATTCCATAGTCAAGTGCTTCGTACGCTGTCATAAAGAAGTCCCTGTCAGTGTCCTGTTCTATTTTTTCTATAGGCTGACCTGTATGTTTGGAGAGAATTTTGTTAAGTGTATCTTTTATCCTTAAAAGTTCTTTAGTAATTATCTCAACATCTTTTGCTGGGCCTTGAGCACCACCGAGTGGCTGGTGGATCATTATTCTTGAATTTGGAAGCGCATATCTTTTTCCCTCAGCACCGGCTGCGAGGAGAACCGCTGCCATTGAAGCAGCCTGCCCAACGACTATTGTGACAACATCTGGCTTTACATACTGCATGGTGTCGTAAATAGCAAGCCCGGCTGTTACAGAACCTCCAGGACTGTTTATGTAAAGATAAATATCTTTGTCAGGATCCTGCGCTTCCAGGAAAAGAAGCTGAGCTATTGCAAGGTTTGCAACATGATCATCTATAGAATACCCCAGGAATATTATTCTATCCTTAAGAAGTCTCGAGTATATGTCATAGGCTCTTTCAAATCTTCCGGTAGTTTCTATAACGACTGGAACATATTGTGCTGACTCACTGCTCGTTGTCTTCTGCAGATCCTCCTTCAACCTCTTCACCTCCTATTGCTTTTTTATATTCTTCTTCAGAGAGTTCTACTACATTGGCTTTGTCCACCATTACGTCAAGAACTCTTCTTTTAAGAAGAACCCATTCAAGATCATTTCTTATGTCTTCCTTGTTTTTAACAAGAACCTTTGCTCTCTCTTTGGAAATTCCCCAGAGAACTGAGAGTTCCTCAGCTTCTTTTTCAAGGTCCTCCTCGGTTATTTTGATTCCTTCAAGCTCAGCTATCTTTTTTATTCCGTACTCTGTTTTGAGATCATTCAGGTAATAATTCCTTAGAAATTCTCTGAGCTTTTCTTCACTTTCATACTTTTCAACATATTTTTCGTAGTTTCTTTCTTCCTTTAATTTATTTATAGCGCTTTCTACGAATCTTCCCAGGGTTTTATCAGATATCTCAAGTTCTACATTCTCAACAAGCCATTCAAGAGCCTGATCCCTCAAAACTTCCCTCATCTCTCTATCGTATATTCCAGCTCCTTCTTCTTTGAGATGTTCTTTGAGCTTTTCAAGGGTTTCGAACTCGTTTCCTACAGTTTTTGCAAATTCATCGTTAAGTTCCGGTAGTGTTCTTTTGTATACCTCTAAAAGGCCGATCTTATAATGGAAATTCTTGCCTTCATATTCTCTATCAAATTCAACAGTGTCGCCCTTTTTCTTTCCTAATAAATCCTTTACAAATGGTCTGTCGTCATCTTCAACAAGTACATATTCATATTTTTCATCTCTTAGAACTTTACCTTCATCATTTGTAACCACCATTCTTACTTTAACCATATCTCCATACTGAGCTTCTCCATCTTTTGGTTCAACGAGAGCATGTTCTTCTCTTAAATCTTCAAGCCTTTTTTCTATGTATTTATCGAGCACTTCTCCCTTGCTTACAGCCTTTAGCTCTATTCCTGAGTAATCGGGAACTTTTACTTCGGGTTCAAGGTGAAATTCTATTTTTACCAAGGCTTTGTTTCCTTCTATTTTTCTATCAACCACTATGGGCCTTAGTAAGATGTTATTAAGTAGTTCCTCTTTTTTTAAAGCATCCTCTAAAAGTTCATCGAGAACATATTCTTTGAAATCTTCACCAAGTCTTATTTTTAAAACATCCCTGGGAACCTTTCCTTTCCTAAAACCTGGAAGTTCTATTCTCTGGTTGAGGTACCTTGCTGCTTTTTCTTCTGCTATGTTGAGCTCTTTCTCATCAAATTCATACTCTGCAACTACCATGTTTTTATCTCTTTCAGTCTCTCTTCTTTCCATTTCCAGACCTCCTTTTTCTTTATCGTTTCCAGACGATTATAACACTTCAATCGTTTTTTATCATCCCACCTTTTACAACAGTGAAGTCAACTGAATCGTGAGCAGGAAGATAGGGTATATCTTCAAGCTCCTGTATTTTCCATGCAACAAAGTTAGCTGCTTTTCCAACTTCTATGCTTCCTTCAGATTCTGAAACACCAAGAACATATGCGCTGTTAAGGGTAAACGCTGTTAAAGCTTCCTCTGGAGTCATTTTTAGTTTTGATACCGCTAAATGGAAGACAAAAGTAGGATCATTTATTGTGTTGGAACCAGGATTGAAGTCAGATCCCAAAGCAACAATCGCTCCTGCATTAATGAGTTTTCTTGCGGGAGCGTATTCTTCTCCAAGGTAAAAACTTGTTGAGGGCATCATGACAGCAACAGTTTCAGAAGACGCAATGAGATGAATGTCCTCGTCGTTAATTTTTAAAAGATGATCGACACTGACAGCACCGAGTTCTACTCCGAGTGCTGCAGCGCCGGTTCTTGCTATTTCGTCTGCATGAAGCCTTATTTTGAAACCAGCTTCCCTGGCTTTGTTTAAGTACCATCTTGCGTTTTCAACAGAATATGCTCCGTCATCAACAAAAATATCAACAAAATCTGCGCATTCTTTGAATTTATCAAAATTTTCAGTAAGTTCATTTAAATATTCTTCCTGGGATTTTCCTTTTGGAACAGCGTGGGCACCAAGAAACGTTGGAGTTATTCCAGCACTTATTTTTTCACTGATTTCTTTCAAAGCTTTCAGTTGTTTTAGCTCATTCTCCACATCAAGGCCATATCCACTTTTTCCTTCTATTCTTGTAACTCCTCTTTTTATCATTTCACGAATGAAGGGAATATTAAATGCTGCGAGAACATTTTCTGATACCTTTCTTACTTCAGATACTGTGTAATGAATTCCTCCGCCAGCTTTCAATATGTCGACATATTTTGCTCCTTGAGACCTCATAACGAATTCTTTTGATCTGAAGCCATAAAATGGAATATGTGTATGGCAATCGATAAAGCCAGGAGTTACAAGGTTTGCCTGAGCCTGGACATTTACTCCAGGGGCTTCTTTTGTTATATCCAGTATCTTCTCGTTGTAAACTATGTAGACATTTTCGTAAACTATGAGAGAGTTCATGTCTTTTCCCTGTTTATACTCTTTTCCAATTGGAGTTACAACTTTTTTTGCGAATATCGCTCTGGGCTTCATTTTTCGTCTATCTCCTTTGAGAAGATGTCAAGGATTTTATATTCAATAACCCTTGAGATATCGAATTCATTAACCTGCAGATACCACATGAAGGTATCTATAACAGCCTGGAAAGGAACCATACCTATTATCTCAGATTCGACAACATTTACTCCATACCTTGTGGCTTCCCTTTTTATCGTTTCAAAGACTCTGAAAATAGGACTTTTCTTGTAATTGGTGAGATTCATTGATACCTGGACCATTCCTTTCTCTTTAAGTTCAAGTCCAATGGCTTTAACATACCTGAAACCGCCACTTATGTGCCTGACAGCCTTTGCTATCTTCTTTGCTATAGAAAGATTGTCGGTTGCAAGGTTAACATTATAAGCTATCAAATATTCCCTTGCACCTACAGCGACAACTCC
The DNA here is from genome assembly GCA_021161105.1 of Thermotogaceae bacterium. GTDB lineage: Bacteria > Thermotogota > Thermotogae > Thermotogales > Thermotogaceae > JAGHBG01. The sequence goes on from JAGHBG010000208.1 coordinate 10,199, forward strand.
TGCTGTTGGATGAACTTCTTCTGGACCAAAATCTGGTTTCCATTCAGGGTCTTTTATTTTTTCAAAGAATCCTTCAAACTCTCCTTTCCTTATGTTTGCAAGATTTTCCCTGTCAGGTTTTGTTGCGCTCTTTTCGTAAAGGTAAACAGGAATTTTTAACTCTTCACCTATTCTTTTTCCAAGTTTTTTCGAAAGTTCAACTGCTTCATCCATGCTCATGTCCATCACAGGAATGAATGGAATAACATCGACCGCTCCCATCCTTGGGTGTTCACCTCTGTGATGACGAAGGTCTATAATCTCTGATGCTTTTTTTGCCATATCAAAAAGGGCATCTACTATTACCTCCGGTTTTCCTATCATTGTAACTACTGATCTGTTATGATCAGGATCCATTGACCAGTCAAGCACCCAAACGCCATCATATTTTTTAGCTTCATCAACTATAGCTTGAACAACTTTTTCCCTTCTTCCTTCACTAAAATTTGGTACGGATTCTACAAGTTTCACTGACTTCACCTCCTAATACATATTTTTTCCTGATAAATTTTACCATCTTTTTCTACAATCTAAGTTGAAATTATAGGAAGTATATATTGTGAAAAGATATCACAAAAGTCTTGTAGAAAATAAAAATACCCCCCTGTTGTATTTTGCTAATTCGGGGGTGTTTTTTATTGTATTTTGTTTTTCCGGTGCGGTGCAGAATTAATAAGTTTTTATATTAAACCGAGTGATTTGTGCTTTTCATAAATGAGTTTTGCATATTCGTCAATTTTCTTCAGATCTTCTTCTCCTGGCATGCCCTTTATGAGGACGGGTTCTAAAAATTCAGCATTAATTCCTTTAAGTAATTCTTTTACCTGGTCAACCATTCTTCCACCCCAGCCAAAAGATCCCAATATTCCGACGTACTTTAGTTTAGGCCGTAATGCCCCTGTTAAAGACACGGTAAACGCTGCCTGTGGATGGATTCCTCCGAGAACGGTCGGAGATGCAACAACAAGTGTTGCTGCTTCTACAAGGCTCATCGCATATTGTCCTACATCAGCTTTTGCCAGGTTGTAATACTTTACTTCTAACTCCATATTAACAAGGGAGTTGTAAAGCCTTTCAGCTATGATTTCTGTGCTTCCATGCATAGATATGAAAGCAATAACAACTTCGTTTTTTACAACATCATTTGTCCAATCTTCATAGGCGCTTATTATGAAATCGGGATTTTTGTAAACTGGCCCATGACTGGGTGCAATTATTTGTGGGTTTATTTCTCTAACCTTTTTCAAGTTCTTTCTTATGGCAACCCTGAAAGGCATCATTATCTCTGCATAGTATCTTTTTGCTGCTTCATAAACAACTTCGTCATCAGCAGAGAATAAATTACTTGTTGCAAGATGAGATCCAAAGAAATCACAGGTGAAGAGAATTTCATCTTCAATCAGGTATGTTGACATCGTTTCTGGCCAGTGAACCCATGGCGTCATATAAAATGTCAAAGTTTTTCCACCAAGATCTATCTTGTCTTCTTCCTTTATAATAATGAATCTATCTTCTTCTATGTGGAGTAGATCTATCAAAAAATTCTTTGCTTTTTGGTTGGTGACCACTTTTGCGTTCGGGAAAAGCTCAAGCAGTTCAGGGATCGAACCTGAATGATCCTGTTCTGCGTGATTCGACACGATGTAATCTACTTTTTTCACTTTAAGATTTTTTAAATTTTCAAGAAGAATATGTGCTTTTTTAGGATCAACACTGTCAATTATCGCTGTTTTTTTCTCTCCGAATATTATATAACTGTTGTAGGAAGTTCCTTCTGGGAGAGGAATAAGCTCATCAAAGAGTCTTCTATCCCAATGCTGGACACCTATTTCATACACACCCTTTGCGACTTTTCTGATTGCCATTATCTCACCTCAATCTAAGGGATCAAAAGCTTGTTTTGTAGCTCCACATAGTGGACATACCCAATTGTCGGGAAGATCTTCGAATAGGGTATCCGGTGCTATTTCATTTTCTGGATCGCCTTTTGAAGGATCGTAAATGTAGCCACAAACTCGGCATCTGTACATCTTGTATTTCTTCTTTGGGACTTCCTCCATAACTGGAGCAGTTTTTGGAGCAGTTCCTCCTTTGACTTGGTGGTAGTAAGCATAGGTCATAGGTTCACCATCTTTATAGATTTCGCCATTAATCACTTTTCCTATGAAGAGTGTATGAGTACCGACATCAACTGCATTTTCAACCTCGCATTCTATTGAAGCAAGAGCATGTTCCGTTACAATTGGGGCTCCAGAGCCCCCCAATTTGTACCTGACACCTTCAAATTTATTAACCTCTCTTCCAGATTTAAACCCAAACTTTCCAATGAAGTTAATTGGTGTTTCTTTTTCAAGAATTGTGACAGAAAAGATCTTTGATTTTTCGATTAATTCATGAGTATGGTTTTTCTTGTTTATCGATATTGCAATCTTCACAGGTTCAGATGTAACTTGAAAAACTGTGTTAGCTATTTGTCCGTTTAAATCGTTTCCATATCTTGTTGAGACTATGTAAAGACCATAACTTATGTTCCATAATGCTTTTTTGTTCATATACCACACCTCTTTAATGAGATTATCCTAAATTATTATATCATATTTATATTCAATCTGTTTCATAGAGCATTTCTATATAGGCTTTTTAAAAACGAGCTGTTAAAAGCCGAATCTAACCGTTTTAGGGTTATTCTTTTGGTTTGGTAAAAAGTTGGAAATTTTAATAGATCTTTTTTAGTTCTCATCAAGCAGTTTTGTTGCTATTTTCTGGACTATCTTCGGATCTGCCTTCCCTCTTGTTTCTTTCATTACAGCACCTATGAAAAAGCCAATAACGCTTTTCTTTCCATTTTTGTATTGCTGGACTGCATCAGGATTTTGTTTCATCGCTTTTTTAATTATTTCTCCTATTTTGCTCTCATCAGTTTCAACTTCAAGACCTTTTTCTTTGACTATTTCTTTGGGAGATTTTCCAGTTTTTAAGATGTCCCTGATCAGATTTTTAGCTATATTTGTGGTTATCTTCCCTGAATCAATGAGATCAAATAGTTCTTTGAAATGCTCTGGTGCGATTTTGGTATCATATATAGATTCTATTTTGTTTTCGTTCATGTATCTAAGTACCTGACTCATTATGTAGTTGCTAACTTCTTTTGGTTTTCCTGTGAGCTTTGCTGCTTCTTCAAAGAACGATGCAAGGTCTTTATCCGATGTAAGAACCGTAGCATCGTATCTTGGAAGATTGTACTCTTTCATGAATCTTTCCTTTTTCTGATCTGGAAGTTCGGGGAGGGATTGTTTTATTCTCTCAATATATTCTTTTGACAGAACAAGAGGCGGAAGATCAGGTTCTGGGAAGTACCTGTAATCATTTTCTTCTTCTTTGCTTCTCATTGAGATTGTTTTTTTCTCTTTCATGTTCCAGCCTCTTGTTTCCTGTGGAACATTTTCACCCTTTTCCAGAGCTTCTCTAATTCTTTTTTCTTCGTATTCAAGGGCTTTTTCAACAAATTTGAAAGAGTTTATATTTTTAATTTCTACTCTGTTAGAAGATTTGCCGGTCTCTTCATCAACAACGGAGATGTTTGCATCACATCTGAGGGCACCTTTTTCCATATCTCCACTGCTCACGCCAAGGTAACGAACGATACTTCTTAGTTTTTCCAGAAATAACCGTGCTTCCTCTGGAGATGATATGTCGGGTTCAGTAACAATCTCAACAAGCGGGACCCCAGCTCTATTATAGTCAACAAGGCTCTCTCCTTTCATCGAATCTCCTGCGTGAATCAGCTTACCAGCATCTTCTTCCATGTGAAGTCTTCGAAGTCTTATTTTCTTTTTGTTCCCATTCTCATCCTCTATTTCTATCCAGCCATTTGTGGCTATAGGATAAAAATATTGAGTTATCTGGTATCCCTTTGGAAGGTCTGGGTAGAAGTAATTTTTTCTATCGAATCTTGAATATTCATGGACCTCGAAGTTTAAAGCCAGAGAAGTTTTAACTGCGTATTCAACAGCTTGCTCGTTTGTAACTGGAAGCACTCCTGGTTGGCCTGTACAAACAGGACATATATTGGTGTTTGGCTCTGCGTCAAAACTCCCTGCACTACAGCTGCAAAACATTTTTGTTTTTGTAGAAAGCTGAACGTGGATTTCAAGACCTATTACTGTTCTATATCTGCTCACTTTTACTTCCTCCTTTTTTCGTATCTATAGAAATTTTAAACCAATTGCTACTTTCCGGCAAATTA
>JAGHBG010000248.1 GCA_021161105.1 Thermotogaceae bacterium
CTATATAGGGATCCTTTTCAGGTGTTATTTGAATTTCTTTCTTTGTATAATCCAGTACTTTTTCGCTTTCACTCGCTTTTATTTCTGATTCGCTTTCTTCCTCTGTTGAAGCTGCTTTTAATCTTACTTCAACATTTGGAATTATACCCTGGCCGTGTATATCTCTACCTGATGGTGTTAAATAATGAGCAGTTGTCAAATAAAGCATGCCACCATTGCTCAACATAATTCCTGATTGTACGGAGCCTTTGCCAAATGTTTTTTGACCAACGACTATGCCTCTTTCATGATCCTTAATTGCTCCTGTTACTATTTCTGAAGCAGATGCAGAACCATTATTCACAAGTACAATTAATGGTAAGTCTGTTGGGACCTGCTCGTCAATTTTTCGAAAAGTCTTCGAACTTGTCGTACCGACAACTGATATGACTTTATCATTTATTTCATAAGCCTGTTCATCTCCAAAGGTGTCACGGATCTTAACTATAATTCCTTTTTGAATGAACATTGAAGAAACTAAAACTGCCTGGTCCAGGTATCCTCCAGGGTTATCTCTGAGATCCAGTATAAGTGCCTTTACATTTTTGCTGAGAACCATGTTGACTGCTTCTTTTAGATCATCATAAGTAGTTTCCATGAACTTTGTTATTTTTATATATCCAATTCTTCCTGTATTAGACTCAAATGTAGCGTATTTTACAGGAATTATTGTTATTTTTTCTCGCATTACTTCCAATTCTATAGGCTCTTTAACGCCTTCTCTATAAATTTTAAGCTTTACTTTAGTGCCAGGAAGTCCTCTTAAATTTTTAACTGCTTCCATATAAGTCATTTCGGAAGTTGGAGTTCCATCTATCTCAATTATTCTATCTCCCGATCTTATTCCCTTTCTCCAGGCGGGTGTTCCATACATTGGAGCAACTACCTCTATTGCTTCCATTTCTTTATCCCAGGTGACTTCCATTCCAAGGCCGCCGTATTCCCCTTTCATTTCGATTTCCTCTTCCTCAAGCATTTTAGGACTTATGTAATGAGAGAACTTGTCAAGACTTTTCAGGAGTCCATCTATTCCATAATCCACTAATTTTTCATAATCCAGCGAGTCTTTGTCGTAATAGTATTTAGTTATATATTGAATAGTTTCGTATATTGGAGTAATTAGCCTAAGCGTGTCATTTTGAGAAGAATTCGTTGCAGCGGACAATATCCAACCTGTAGAAAGGGCAATAACTGCTATTAACACGTACTGAATAAACTTTTTTGTGTTTCTTTTCATAAGCTCAACACCTCCTCAAATATCTTTGATCCGTCAAGGGAATAAATGGCGGCTGTAACATATTCTTCGTCAAGTAAAAGTGTTGCGAAACTCTTTGGGTAACCACCTTTTGGCAGGCTTAAGCTTCCAGGATTTATAACATATATACCATGTTTTTTTTCAATTTTGGGTATATGGGTATGTCCCCTTAGTAGAATTTTCGCACCGTGGTATTTTGCAAATTCAACTTCATCGGATTCTTCTATTTGATCTCCATGGATCATAACAAATTTCCAGTTTCCTATAAATTCTTCAACGAGTCGTGACATTTCTGACAAACCCAAAACTATTATATCTACATCTGCATCACAATTCCCTCTGATATAATCGATGTTGTAGTTTTTAAGATCTTCTGCCAGAGCTTTTGGATTGTAATCTTCCGGCAAAGGATTCCTTGGACCATGGTATAAAACATCACCAAGATGCCATATATGATCAGCGTCTCTGATATAAGGTTTGACCTCATCCCAGGAAGATTTTGAACCATGAGTATCAGAAATCACAATTATTTTCACATTTTCACCTCTTTTACCTGAAGATATAGCCCTTCAGCTTCCGCGTATACCTTGTTGTCTTTTTTCAGATAGGCCTTAACATTGATTTTTCTTCCTTTCAATTCTACCACCTCAGCTTCCAAGTTATACTCTTCATTAATTTTTATAGGTTTCCTATAAGTTATACTTAATTTAGCTGTAACCACCTTTATCTTGCCAAGAAAGCCCGCGGCGTAAGCCATCACTTCGTCTAACGCTGCTGCAATAACACCACCGTGAACAAGCTCTTTCCAGCCTTGATGATGTTTCTTAAACATGACCTTAGTCCGGGCTTTTCCGTTATTATAAGATACATTAAGCTGGAGTCCACAATCATTGTTTTTTCCACAACCAAAACACATTTCACTAAAATTTAATTCCAATCTTATTCCCTCCTTAAAGCATATTTGGATGCAAACACAGAGGCAACAGCTGCGATAAAGTTAGCGATTATAATGTTCATTATCTGCCCATACACAGAAATATCACCAAAAATTTGGGTTTTTCTCACAGCCAGTGTTGTATTGAAAATAACCGTTCTTTCTATGATCTTTTGAAGCCATTCCGGCATACTCATAAGTGGTACCAGTGAACCACTTGCCATGAAGACAAACATAAGTGTTCCAGTCATTAAGAGTACATTTACTCCTTTGTTTGGCGAGATTGCAGATATAATGAATCCAATATAGGAATAAAAGAGGTTTGATAAAACAATCAATGGGAAAAGGATCTTGAGGTCGATCACACCGTCAGTCAGGTAATGATATGCAATATATGCAAGCATGGACTCAAGCATTCCAAGAAGGGCGTAGGCAAGAGTAGCAGAAAAAGCAAAACCAGCGTAATTTACGTTGGATATTTTGTAAATCGAGAACATTTGAAACTCTTTCTCTTCAATTATTGACAAAGAAGAAAGAGTTATAACAACAAGTACACCAGACAAAAATACAACAGCGGGTGCCATAACTGAACTCAACGATAATGGAATTTTCCCCTCGGATATTAAGTCTGGAGCTGGATAACCTTTTCCTACAAACAGATACTTTAAGACTTTTGGATCAAAAAACATGCTACCTTCAAGATCATCAAACAAGGATTTAATTACTATATAAATTCCTGATGCTATTTGTAAATCGTAGGGGCTTGGAACAAAGTAGAGGTAAGATTGCTCCCTCGCATAAACTTTTTTAGTAAAGTCCTCAGGAATTATTATGACAGCGTGTGCTTTTCCTTTTAATAGAGCATCTTTGTAATTCTTTTCATTAAGTTCAATTATTGAGCCTCCATTAAAGAACGATATAATAAGCTTTACTGTGAAACCTCCTATAGGATCTTTATTTTTATTGACAAAGCCTAATCGCATGTTTGAAATTCCATAATTAGCGTACATCAAAGAACCAATACTTGCAATCAAAATAGGAGCTATTATCAATATAATAATCACAGATGGCTTTCTAAGAAGCTTTGAAAGTTCCTTTAAGAAGATTCCCCAACTCTTCATGCATTTTTCCTCCTTAACAATTCTTCAACTTCCTTTTTAATAACTTTCCAGACTTTATCAGGACTCATTGTTCCGTTTACTAGTTTTATTCTTTCCAGTTCCTTAGCCATCTTTAGATAACCTTCTCTAACTCTCTTTAAAAATTCAGAATCCTTTTCCATCCTGTCTATCTTTTTTTCTTTTCGTCTTTTTATAGATTCTTCAACAGGTATGTCAATATAAAAAGTAATATCCGGTTCTAATCCGTATGTTGCTCGGGCATTCCCACTGTTAACAAATTCTATGTCCAATCCCCTTCCATAACCCTGATAAGCTACGGAGGAATCTGCGTATCTATCAGCTATAACAATTTTTTCTCTTTCTAAGGAAGGTATTATAATCCTTTTAGTCAATATACTTCTTGAAGCCAAAAGCAAGAAGAGTTCAGCCTCCGGAGTTAAATAGGAATCCTTGTCAAGGAGTATTTGTCTAATTCTTTCACCCTCGTTTGTGCCACCAGGTTCTCTAACAATCACATAATCTACATTTAACCTATCCAAGTAATTTTTCAATTTTTCAATTTGTGTGGTTTTTCCACTTCCATCTATCCCTTCAAAAGAAATAAAAACACCTTTTTTCACTACACAATCCCCCTATGCTTCATCAAATTATAAGTTATTATCCATGTTCCTGCCATGACTTTAAAATATATAAATACATTTTGAAATATAATAATCAAATCTGCTTTGAACCGGAACTCTATTATACTTGTTATAATGATAATAACTACCATGACTTTTTCCATTATATTCACTTTGAATTTTTCAAACTCGGTTTCAAAGCTTTCAAAACCTCTGGCAAATCCCATTAGCATCAGAGCAGTTCCTCCTGCGACTCCCGCAGTAAATCCTCCTCCGGGATATTTATGGCCCGTTACGGCTATGTAAAGAGAAAAAACCATGGCTAAAAATCCAAAAAAGCCCGAAATGCTTTTTATTGTTTCTTCTTTTATATTATAAATGGAATGGGACAAACCTTTGTGATGGTATTCTACTCCCAGCACAACTAATGAAAAAATCAAAACCTCAAAAATCGTATCATACATTCTATCCTTAAGATATATTGTTGTAACGGTATTTTGATATCCCCCTTCTTTTACTACATCCAGAGCTGAGTTTTTAGAGAATTCAAAACTCCCGTATATCTTTATGATAACTAAAGCAACAAGTATTATAGAAACCATTAATACAATCCTATCTCGCATATTTCCGAATCACCTCATCATATTTTCCGTTTTCCTTTATTTCTTGCAAATAAGATTCAAATTCGTTTTCGTGATTTATGAATTTTATCGTGTAAAACCCCTCTCTTTCGGAGATAATATTGCTTTTTTCATCTATACTTACATTGAGCAGTCCTTTTTCTGTTCCATCGCTAAATTTAAAGATTTTTGTTTCCAAAATTTTTATGCCTGAATCAATTACGTCTCCACATGCAACATCTATTTCTTCCTTTTTCAATGCCTTTAAAAGTTTATCTTTGTCGTCGAATTCTTTTATATCCATTTTATATCCGTAAGAATCGCAGAAGTTTTTTAAAAGAACATACTCTATTCCATCATAATCAGCTGGTCTTTTTTCAAAGAGGAGTCTTGTATTTACAAAACCAACCCTGAGTACTTTCATTCCTCTAAGAATAAGAACATAAACATAGGTTGTCAAAAGTGCGCCTATCATTGCTTCTGTTAAAGCCACATCTGGTGCCATGTGATAAGCATAGGCTCCTACCATCAATGTACTCAGAATTAACCGGGAGATAACACCATGTAGTGCCTTTTTTTGCATAACAGTAAAACCGGATACAAAAACCAATAGCCATAAGTAAATTTCTCTCATTTTTCAAACCTCTTTATATATGTTTTATATATTATATGAGTTATGACTGGATTCCATATAGAAAGAAAAATCATAGCTAAAATTATTTTCCATAATTCAAATCCAGTTAAAATAATGCCAAACATAATAAGAATGCTTCCCGATACATCAGAAGCCGATATATAGTGTAGCTTTTTTGAGAATTTTTTCTCCACCAATCCTAAAAGAGTTGAAACCAGCATCAGTACAAGTCCAGAATAAACCAGGATCATAGATATCATTCAAGACCACTCCTCATGATTAAAAGGAAAATCAAAATTACACCTGCACTACTTATCATCAAAATTACAAGAGCGATATCAACAAAATATAAGATTTTCAAATTCCATCCCAGGATCAGGATCATTATAGAAATTTTTGTTCCTAATGATGCCATTGAAATGAGTTTATCCCACAAACTTTTTTTGAAACCGACTAAAAGGATAGCTATGATAGACGCCATTATTAATACCTCTGTCATTTTTTCACCATCCTATGAACATAAAGAGTTTCTTTGTCCATCATTACAACTGCACTTTTTGGAGTTAAAGTTATGGAGATTATCTTGACAATTCTATTGTTGGGCTTGCATTCCAGTGTTTCAATTTTTTCATTTTTTAAAAGCAGAACTTCGAATCCTTCAAAAACAGCTTTTGGAATATTCATTATGACATGAAACAATATTTGGAAAAACTTTCTCCAATCTGGCTTGAATATATTATGAAAGATTAAAAAGAAGGGTAAAATAATCAGAGATTCCAGAAGGCTTTTTGTAAGAATATATATGAAAATGAAACCTACACCTAAGCTTAGAAAAGCCATAGAATCACCACCGTCATACCTAAGACAAATAAAAGATTCATATCCATGGACTCAATAGGCAAGTGAATAGTTTTCCTTGGTTTAAACAGGGATAACATCAGAGTAATAATTATTCCTATAACAGTTAAAAAATTGAAATTTGTTATGTGGATAAGGGACAATGCAACTATTAAAAGCTTGCTAAAGCCCTTTTTTGGTTTTTTCCATATATGTTTGAAAAGAGCAGCTCCAATAATGGAGTTAGAAATTAGAATAAGAAGAGTTAGATGAAGAGGAAAGCTTGCAGTTAAAATATGTTCGGCTTTAGAACCTAAAGTCATGGGAAAGCCAGAAAGAGAAGCAATTGATACAAAGGAAACCAGCCATATAGATATATTCATTTCTTTCATTTTTAAGTCGTCAGATACAAGAAAAAGTAAGGTTTTTGCTATTGAATGTGCCATAATGTAAAGAAGAGAATTTGCAGGGTTAATTATCATTATACCTAAATGGTTCATTGTGCTTAAAGCAATAGTTCTTTTCACATCTTTTGATAAAAATCCCAAGATTGCCGCTGCTAAAGATAGTATTAATCCTAACGGAACCATGTATTCAATGCTTTTAACATCGTTGATTAATTTTAATGCATAAACTCCGCTATTAATATAAATTCCTGAAAACATGGCTGATAAATTTTTATCGGCAGTTGAATGAAATTGTGGAAGCCACATACCAAATCCAAAAACACCAGTTCTTATCAAGAGCCCCAGTGTCATGAGATTTACTGAAATGTTTGGGACGTATGCGTTTTTTGTTATATGAAATGAGCCGGTATTGAGGTAATAAATCAAAACTCCAAGCAGATACACATTTGCTCCAACATTTCCTATAAGTAAATATTTGATAGATGCCCACAGCTTCTTTTTATCTGCGTTTTCTATCATCATTAAAACAGCCAGTATAGAGAGTAGTTCAAGAAGTATGTAAATGTTAAAAAGGTCTTTTGAAGTGAAAATGAAATTTAAAACAAAAACGGACGTTATATAAAAGAAATACTTGCTGAAGTCAAGTTTATCATTAATGCTTTGAATAAAGATAACTGTAAACATCAAGGAAGAAATAATTATTAGATATCGCGAAAAAGAATCTATACCTACCTTAACCCCAAAGTTGCCAATTATGTACTCTGTATAATCTGGACAGATGAATCCAAACCACGATATTAAAAGCGGGAGTGCGACAAGAAGTACTTTTCTGAATATCTTGAAAAAACCCAGGAAAGATAGTAATTGAGTGAGAAGAAGAATTTCATGGAACTTCAATCTCTCAGCATCCTTTCAAATATTTTCACATCGGATTTCCCAGTTCTTTCTATGAGAGAGACAGAAATTATGATAAGAAGAGTCAGGGTAGAAAAACCTATAACAATACCTGTTATAATAACAGCTTGGGGTATCGGGTCCGCATATTTCCCGGATAGACTCTCTACTATAGGAGGCATGCTTCCTGGTTTATATGAAGAGGCCACGTAA
>JAGHBG010000093.1 GCA_021161105.1 Thermotogaceae bacterium
ATATTAGATTCCACGCTTGCGGCGTCTCGCCGCATAAATAAAGGATTCTGGAAAAAGGGTGGTAGCCACCAGCGTACCCTTTGGTAGCCACCAGCGTACCCTTTGGTAGCCACCAGCGTACCCCTTTTTTGTCATTCGGTTTTCAAGATGATTTTAGCTTGGAGATAATCTTCTATGTTATAAGGTAATGGTTGGATTGCCATTTGTATTCCATCCTTGTTCAAGATTTCCGTTACTAATTTCAGGCTTTTATCAAAATATTCCATTAGCCTTTGCTGATGTTTGAATTTTCTCATTTTTTCTACCTCTTCATAGATCGATGTTCTTTTCAATATATTTTCGAACGACACGGTGATCTCTGTGTTTTTATGATTCCTTCTGATATGGTTATAAAGTTCGATTGAAATATTTTTTGCCCAGCGTTCTGGAGTTTTCGAAGGGTCTAATTGAAGTATTTTTGTCGGTGCTGATATGTGCATTCTTAGCTCGTAATAAAGAAACCAAAGAATAGGATTCACTATAACAATCGCCCTGTGTATCCTTGTGGTTGGTGAGTCTATCGGGTCTTCTGAGCTTGACAATATGAATTGAAACGGCTTGATTATGAAGTATTGAGTACTTTTAGGCTTGAATTTGCTGGAGATTACTTCTTGAATTTTATTAGGGAGTTTAGAGCGTGGTATTCGTATGTCGATATTTCTGAGATGGTTCAGTACTTCTGCGACTACTCGAACGTTCCTTTTCGTGGTTTTCTTATATAACATCTCCGCGATCTTTTTAGCTGAGATTTCCAAAGTTTTAGACCCATTTTTGGTATAACCTGACTTGAAACAAATATCAAGAACCGCGTTATAAACATCTCCAAGCCTTGGATGTAATGAGTTTAAAAATATCGGTATTTCATCAACTCTTATTTTCTGACTGTTAATAATTACTTGAGTGTCGAGCGTGTCGAGCTTTACACTCTTTCGATCTTTTTTAGCTACTTTTTTGTCTTGAAGGTTTGAAAATACGTTCATAGTTTCTGAAAACGGATCGGTCGCTAAATGAAACTTTGATGTTTCAAAAAGATATTCGATAAGCCGTAAGAGTAAAGAGCCAGCGTCGTTTAAGTTACCACCAATTTGGTAGGCGAACGGACTGCCTATGAGTTTTTTCTTTAGTTCTTCGTAGGATATTTGAATTGGTTCAACATTCCAACCTCGAGCATTGAAGGGTTCATCGATGTAAAAGGTTAAATTATCCTTCTCAATTGTTGCTTTAAATACATTGGTTTTTCCTTTTAGCTCTATTCGATTGCCAGTTAACATTTCGTAGCGTATTGCTACTTCAGCCTTTTTAACTCTTTTGAAATGATCTATAATCTTTTGGATACCGATTTCTTGAATGTCTTTTTTTAGATCGTTTATTAGGTTATATTCTAAAGTATCTTTAAACTCTTCTTTTATCCTCTCACGGTTATTTTTGTTCTTAAGGGATGACAGCGTCGCGGTGTATAAGATAAACGTGTTTGTCATTGCTATTATTCCAAAATCATCTGGTATTGCTATATCTTTAATATTGGTGACCCTTGAAATTATGTAATAAACACCTTTTTCATGAAATTTAACTGTGCCTTTTTTTGCCAGTTCCATAAGGATTTTTTCAACCTTCATTCCAATCACCTTCAGAGCCAGTAAATATCCATTGATTTGTTTTCTTCACTAATTGATACTTTAATTGCCCTAATTTGCGACCCTCACGGTTCTTAAGGATGTCAACCACTATGTTCGAAATTTCTGAGTTTTGTTCTGCTTCTTTATCATGGTAAAGAAGGAAGACAGCAAAGGCTGTATATTCTATGTTTCCTGATTCTTTGAAAGCTCCAAGCCTTTTAACAAAATCATCCTGTGGTGAATAACTCGATCGTGAAATTGAAGATAGAGCGATTACTGGAGAACCTACATTTCTTGATATTCGAGCCTGTAAACCAGTGATAATTATGTCTATTTTCTCTCTTAAGTCCTTCTTCTTAAATTCTTCGTTTATCGGCATTATTTGAAGGTAGTCAACTATAACCAAAGGAGCGATTCCTGTTCGTTCTTTTACCTCTTTGGAGAGTTTTTCGATCTCCTCGACTGTGTAAGCCTTTGTCATAGCGTTTATTAGTCCGGTATCCCCTTCACTTATTTTCAAATATTTTGCTATTTCAATGACCTGATCCCAACCGTTTCTTTTATAGTCTTCTTCTGTTAGTTTACCGTCTTTGATTTTGAAATAGTTTACTCCTATGATAGGAGCTATAACACGCGCCCAAATTTCAAGTTTTGAGAGCTCGTAGGTGAAATAAAGGACGGGTCTTTTATTCAATGCGCTATGTTTTGCTATTTGTAGAGCCAAAGAGGTTTTACCTGCTCCTGTTATACCCCCGATAATGTATAAACCTTCTCTAAAGCCACCTTCTAACATGTCATCAATTTCTTCTAAACCCGTGGGATATACAGGCTTTTTCTTTCTTTGTTCGAGTATCATTGGAAGATGTTCGATATACCATAGATCGCCGACTGGGTTATTCTGTTCAGGAAGATTTTCAATCATTTCTTTCAAGGTATCTTTGCCATATTCTATAAGAGCTTCGTTAACATCACCGTCGAAGGGTTTATTTTCGTTGGTTATAAGATAAACGCGTGTACATCGCCCTTTCTTCTCATTCACCACAAAATTTCTTATAGCATTAAATATTTCTTCACCGCCTTCATCAGGATCGGAGAGAACAAGAATTTCAACCTGATAATCTATTAGCTCTCCAAGAAACTGTTTCATATCATCATTTAGCCCGTTTCCTGGAATACCAATAACTGGAAAGGTTCCATCGGTTGCATACCACACACTTAAACAGTCAAAAGCTCCTTCAGTAATAAGAATGTATCCCTTATCAAGAGCGACATTTTTTGATTGAACATTAAAGAATGATTTTCTCCCTTTAGTGTTTAAATACTTTGGTTGTTTGTTGGATAAGCTCCTCGCAGTAAAACAAATGATCTCACCGTTTTCATCGAAGAACGGAATAATCAACCGATCGTGAAACTTTGAAAATCTTTGGTTTTCACGTGTGAAATAGATACAGGCTCCGAGTTTAAACTCCTCAATCAATTCTTCTAAGTTTTCATTAAAACCTCTTTTTATGAAATATTCTCTATAAAACCCTTTATCTATATGGTTTCTCAGTTCTTCATGTGCTTTATTGACTATCTCTTTAATTTCTTCAGGAGATAGTTCGAAATTCTCTTGTTTTTTTGGAGCTTCATTCTTTACTTTATTGTGTTTGATGATTTTGTTATATCCACCGTTGGGTTCATAATTTAATCCTGTGACTCTTTCAAGGTATCTAATAGCTTGTTCGAAACTCAATTTTCTGTATTTCGTGAGCCAGTCCAAATGATCACCATGTTCACCGCAGCCATAGCAGTAATAATGGTCGGAGTAAACTGTGAAAGATGGGTTAGTTTCATCATGGAATGGACAAAGATATTGGGTGTATTGGGTTGACTTTATACTTTTAGATGTGTTTAAATCTTCATTGATAAGTTCTCTTAAGTCAAGGTTTTCTTTTACTTTTTTCATAAATTCATTGAGATTCATCTTTTCACTCCTTTCGTTGTTTTTATTTGAAGGCGGGAGCCCATACTCTCGCCTCGTTTATTCATTTTACCTTGCCAGTTGTGTTTTTGCCATCATATAGGTATTGAAACATTTGAGAGTTCTCTACCTTTCAATAAGTTTTCCGATAAACTCATGAAGGATTGGAATTGACATCCTAATCTGTTCAGCTAAAATCTGGTTGTAAGCCGGTGTATGTTCTTTGCGTAAG
>JAGHBG010000254.1 GCA_021161105.1 Thermotogaceae bacterium
AGATAAACCCGGAACCTACCCAATTTATAAGGGTGGGGAAAAAATAACAACTCTTATATTTAATGGTAAAAAAGCACGAGTAGTAAATTCTGTATGCCCTTTAAAAATATGTGAGAAAATAGGATGGATTGAACCAGGAGGTGAAATAATCTGCGTGCCAAACAAGCTTGTGATAAAGTTCAAAGAAGCAAAGATAGACATCCAAACATGGTGATAGCGTTTACTGCTGTTTTTATTGCTGCGGCCTCCGGAATTT
Source organism: Thermotogaceae bacterium (assembly GCA_021161105.1). GTDB lineage: Bacteria > Thermotogota > Thermotogae > Thermotogales > Thermotogaceae > JAGHBG01. The sequence continues at coordinate 257 of JAGHBG010000254.1, forward strand.
ACTTTTTAGAAGGCTTTATTCCTTTCCCGCTACCTGTTGGAAGATGGGGATTTTCTAATTCTGTGGTGTTATTTTACGCAGCAAATTTCCCTTTGAAACTTTCTTTAACCGTTGCTGCAGGTAAAACATTAATAGGAGCATTATTTTCAGGAAGAATCTTTTCTCCGCCGTTTTTTATGGGACTTTTTGGTTCAATTGCTGCTGCATTAGTAGAGACACTGCTTTTCAAGATTAAGTTGGGTTATGTTGGAGCAAGTCTTGCAGGTTCAGCTGTAAATAATACTGTACAGATGCTTGTAGGTGCAATTCTTATAAAGAGCCATTTCATATTTTCATTTTTGCCGTTGTTTATCGTAGTAGGAAGCATATCTGCCCTGGCTAATGCCTACATTGCAAAGACTTTTGAAAAAGTATGGAGGGAATTAACATGAGAATAATATTGGCATCTTCATCTCCAAGAAGGAAGGAACTTTTAAAAAGGATAGGAATAGATTTTGAAGTTATTCCTCCAAAAACGACAGAAGAAAATATGAAGTGTAAAAAAGATCCAGCTGAACTCGTAAAATATTTATCTTTTAAAAAAGCTAAAGAAGTTTATGAAAGAACCTTTGATGAAAGGTTAGTAATAGCTGCGGATACAATAGTGGTTTTCAATGGTAAAATATTAGGGAAGCCTAAAACACCTCAAGAAGCTAAGAATTTTTTGATAACATTATCGGGAAAAAGTCATGAAGTTTACACAGGAGTATACTTCATCTGGGACGGTGGAGAGCATTTCCTCTCTGAAAAAACTGCAGTCTGGTTTAGAAAGTTACCAGATTACATTGTAGATAAATATATAAAAATAGGCAGTCCTTTTGACAAAGCCGGAGGATATGGCATACAAGATTTGGGATCTGTGTTTGTTGAGAAAATAGAAGGAGATTTTTATAATGTTATGGGTTTTCCAATAGGTAAAGTCTGGAGTTTCTTATATAAGAAAGGTTGGTGGAGATGAAACCCAGAGAGAGGTTGAAGCAATCTGGATCGGAAGCTTTATCAACGAAGGAATTAGTGGCCATACTCCTGAGAACCGGAGCAAACGGAATGGATGTTTTGAAGCTTTCCGAAAGGGTACTCGAAAAGTTTCCAACACTTAGCAGTTTATTCTCTGCCAGTGTAGACGAATTAACCTCTATAAATGGAATAGGACTTGCAAAAGCAACGGCTTTAAAAGCTGCTCTTGAGTTAGGAAAAAGGCTTTATTTAGAAATTTCCGAGAAAAGATCTAAGTTTGATAAACCTGAGTTTGTTTATAATTTTTCAAAGGACTTGATTTTTAAGCAAGAAGAAGTATTGAGGGTAATAGCAGTCAATAACGACTTAAGGTATATTTCTCATAGAGATTTTAGCGGATCAACATCTACTTTCATCGTTGTAACTATAAAAGATATATTCAGTTTTCTTATTAAAATATCTGCTGATGGATTCTTTCTCGTTCATAATCACAGATCAAATCCTAATCCCAGCAAGAATGACATAGAACTTACACTCAAAATTAAAAACGCAGGTGATATACTTAACATTAAGTTAGTGGATCATATAATAATTCATCCAAAGGGGTACACAAGTTTGAAAACAGAGGGGCTGATATAAAATGGAAAACATAAACGATCCTGATCCTAAATTACTTAGTATACTAAAACTGAAAGAAGAATTAGAAAAAGATTTAAAAAAGATGGGAAAGTTTAGTGAAAAACCAATAATGAGAAAGGAATCATCGAATGTATCAAGAAAAGTTAAAATTGAGTTAACACCATCATCAGTGGTGGATCCATCTAAGATTAATTCATTGTTTGATATAAATTACCAGGATTACGGGGCATCAGACGAAAGTATTATTAAAGCACTCAAAAAGGCTGTTGTAAAAACCGGAAGCGTTAAGAAAAGAATTCTAACTGAAGGAATAATAAAGCTTCTTGACAGAAAATTTGATGAAGCTATAAAAATTTTTTCAGAGAATTCTGACCCAGAATTTAAATACATGTTAGGTGTAACAAAACTCTACAAGGGAGATGCAGATATACTTGACTACACTGTAAATTTCCTGAAAACGGATACAAAATCTTTCTATCCATTTCTTTTGATGGCTGAGATTTTAATTAGCCTTGGAAGATACTCAGAAGCTGCAAAATTTTTGGAAGCTTCATTCAAACTTTCAAAAAATCCTTATATAGGTCTTGTGCATAACCTTTACATAGGTAATCATGGAGTTGCAAAAAAACTATTCAACATATGCACAAGTCGTGGTGGGTTCAAAACGCTTTTAGCCTTATTATCTATATATTTGGAGCCTGATTATGACAAGGCTAAAAAAATAACCGAATCTGTTTTGAAAAAAGATGATGCATGTACGACAAGTATCGGTGGCTTTTGGACAGGAAAGATTCCTTCAAATGCGTTAGAAAGATTCCCATATTGCCCCAGAATTGCTGTTTATAAACTTTCCAGTAAGTACTACTCAGGTGAGGATATTTCGGAAAGTATCAGAAGTTATTTGTCAAAATTCATAGATCCTCTGGTAACATTGTTTTTAGGCTTTTACTATTTCAATGAAGGTAAGAAGGAAGAAGCCGACAAACACTTCAAAAGATTTTTGAATATGATTGAAAGCGTAAAAGTTTCAATAATAAAAGCCAGAACAATTTCTAAACCCGTTGGAATCAGAATGTTTCATGCGCCAGTTGACGGAGCTGTAATTAAGACTTTATCCACATTGTCTTATGATTCACTAAATAACATTTTAATGGAATTAACAACTTCTACAGGGTATAGAAAATATGAGTTAGATGTAAAAGTAAAGTTCAATGATCCTGAAATTCTCAGACTTCTTTTTGGTTCGAGACATTGCAGGATGATCTACGGTGATTAGTAAAAAAGTGGTCAAACTTTCCGGGCCACCTTTTAAATCGCATACACTTTGTAATCCACATCTGGGAATATGCCATCTATCCACTCATAATACGATAACTTTTTTTCGTCTATGTTTCCAGATTTATACATATCGTAAAGTTCAAAAAATCTCTGTGCATGCTCCTTAATCCTGTCAACCGCATAATTTACACTGGTTCCTGTTGTTATTATAAAAGCCCAATCGCTTGATTGAAGAAGCAAAAGTTCTCTCGCCAATTGCTTTGCTAACCTGACCATAAGCTCATTTGACTCATCTACATTTTGCGCAACTTCCCTCATTCTTTCTTCAAACTCATGCTGATGAGGGTATATCCAATCAGTTTTACCGTTAAGCCAAACTTCGTTGTATCCGTTTGCTCCCCAACTTGAAGCTGCAGGTGTAACAATTTGCACTGTTTCAAGTCTATCCACTATTTCACCAGCTGTTGCAACCCTCAATTTTGTACCTGTCACATTTCTAAAGAACTCTTCCAAAAAGTAAACTCCTTCATACCACCAATGACCAAAAAGTTCAGCATCAAAAGGTGCAACTATCACAGGTTCCACTCCGTTGAAAAGAGACTTTAAATTATGTGTTTGCGATAGTTTTTTACTAATAAAATCGGACGCATGCTCCTTGACAGCTTGAAGAGCTTCATCTATATCATAATAATCTTTATCTGAAAGCGGAACGGATTTATCGGTGATTTTATGATATTTTATTCCTGTGTTGATTCTGACACCGCTCTTATCTATATAAGGTTTTATGTATTCGTATTCCCTGTCAAAACCTATATCTCTGTAGAACTCCCTATATCTACCGTCGCCTGGATATCCAGCATCTGCGCTCCAAACAAGTTCACTTGATTCAGGATCTCTCGCAAAGACAAAAACATCATTTGGAGTTACAACAGGTCTGTAAACACCATAATGTGGTCTTTCATCTGCATACCAGAATCCATGGGAATCAACAAAAAAATATTCGAGTCCATATTCAGCTAATATTTTGTCCAAGCCAGGATAATAAGCACATTCTGCAAGCCAGATACCTCTCGGTTTAACTCCCATGTATTTTTTATAAGTGTCAACTCCGATTTTAACCTGAGCTTTGACAGCGTAGGGATGAATTTCCATCAAAGGCAAGTATCCATGCGTTGCGTTACATGTGAGAATATCAAGTTTTCCCTTTTCCATATACTCCTTGAATCCATTTAACATGTTTCTGTCGTATGAATAAAAGACCTCTAAAGTCTCTTGAAAATCCTTCAAATAATACTGAGCCGTCTTATGTTTTCTCGGATCCTCTTGAGCAGTTCTCTCAACTTCTTTTTTTACAAGCTCTATAAGTCTTTTCATGTGCCTTTCGAATTTATCCATCAAGTCTTTTGTGGTAAGCATCTCCATCAAAGGAGGAGTTATTGACATGGTAAGTCTGAAATTGACTCCATCGTTTTCTAATCTTTTGAACATTTTCAAGAGTGGAATGTACGTTTCGAACATACCTTCAAAAAGCCATCTTTCTTCTAAAAATTCTTCATACTCCGGGCGCCTCACATAAGGCAGATGCGCATGCAAAACAAAAATTATATAACCGGATGGCATTACACCCCACCCTTTCCGGCTCCGCTTTTAACTCTTTCCCACATAAAAGACCCCCCACCAGAAGGTGACGGATTTTCAAGAACATTCATTGAAGAAACCCCTACAGCTCTTTCAACAGGTTTTATTATTACATCGCCAACCACAAAGACCCTCTTTTTCTTTGTTCTCAAATCAACCCACCTTTCTCTTGTGGAGGAAGATGGATAGTCCTTCGGAGCTTTACAAACATTGGATCTTATAAGCGGGACAAATTTTCCAACTGGATCCTTATATCCGAGTTCGACGAGATAATCGGCACCTGCAACCGGAACATTGAAGTAATAATTTTTTGTAAATCTTATGTCAACACTCACCTCAAAAGTTCTATGAGAGTTGCTACCATCGAATATAATGCACGTTACATCGTGTAGCCTTAATACTACTTTTGATCCGGGAGGAAGTAATTCTAAGGTTCTTATTGTATCAGGTGATAAATCCCAGTATGCGTGAAGCCAATGTGGATTTACTGACATCAAAACAAGTTTATTTTTGCCATAAGTTTGCGGAAGCTCAGGGAGTTTCTCAGTTTCATTTTGGTATGAAACTTCACCAAAATTTGAAGTAGCATTTGCTCTTTTTTCCTCACTTTCTTTCAACCTTTTCATAATATCCTCCCTTATCACTTTCATAATATCTCTTTTTTTCATCCTTCTCTTGATTTTCACACCAAGCTCTTTAGCTTTTTTTCTCAAATCCTGGATTCGAGGGTCCGCGGCGAGCCATTCAAGAATTTCTTCATACATCAACACAAAAACTCCCCCTTTGAGAGGCTATGAAAATTATAACATATTAAAAACAGTTGTAAACAGTTGTGTGGGGGAGTTTCAGAGTAATATTTATCATTATTCTCATAAAATCACATAAAATAATCAAAAATTCTCAGAAATCATTCAAAAGCAAGTTTCAATATAGCGATGATATCTTCTTTATAAAGGGGCTTAAGTTTTCCAAACGGAGATCTAATTGCAGCGTTTTCCGCTATTTTTCCTACATCCTCAAAAGATATTCCAACATCTTTTAAGGAAACAGGTGCACCCACCTTTTTAAGCCAACCCTTAAAAGCTTCTATACCTTCTTCTGCGTTGTTTTTACCAAAAATCTCCTTGGCAAATCTTTCAAATTTTTCTCTATCTTCATTCATCACATATCTCATCCATGCTGGCGTAACTATGGCGAGACCTGCACCATGTGCAATATCATAGAGGGCACTCAACGAATGTTCTATTATGTGGGATGACCAGTCACCTCCGTAAGAACCTACTGACGTTAATCCGTTTAAAGCAAGAGTAGCAGACCATGCAAGATTTGCTCTCCATTCGTAATTTGTAGGATTGTCTATTAGAATCTCAATTGCTTCCATAATAGTTTTTATTATGGACTCCATTATCCTATCCATAACTTTTCTTCCTTTTGAACCATCAAAGTAATACTCCAGAACATGTACTATAGCGTCAACTCCTCCATAAACTGTTTGTTCTCTTGGTAAGCTAAACTGAACAGTTGGGTCAATAATCGATGCCTTTGGGAAGGATGTTGATGCCCAAAATGACCACTTTTCTTTTGTGTCTTCGTTAGTTATAACTGCACCGCCATTCATTTCTGAACCCGTAGCAGATATCGTCAAAACCACAAAAATAGGAAGAGATTTCTTAACCTTATACTTCCCGGTGAAAGCATCCCATATATCTCCATCGTAATAGAAACCTGCCGCAATAGTTTTTGCGCTGTCTATGACACTCCCACCACCAACAGCTAAAATAGCTTCTACATTTTCCCTCTTAGCAACATCTATAGCTTCCTTAACTTTGCTAAGCACGGGATTTGGTTTCACACCAGAAACTTCTACAAATTCTATAGAATTTCTCCTTAATGAATCCACAACAGAGTCGTACACACCATTCTTTTTTATCGAACCTCCACCATAAAGAAACAGTACTTTCTTATAGCCGTAATTTTTAATTTCATCTCCTATTGCACCAACAGTACCTTTGCCAAAAACAACTTTCGTTGAATTATGAAAAACAAAATTGTTCATAAAAACACCTCCCTACACAATGAATTTATTCGTAACCGGCATATGCCAATCTGCCGAGAAGGATCTTGAAGATATTTTAGGCCCTATAGCGGATTGAACCCTTTTATATTCACTTGTTTTAACGAGCCTTATAACATATTCTACGATCTTTTTATCGAAACCTTCTTCCTCTATCTTCTCAGGCGGGCAGTGTTTTTCGATGAATAGCTTCAAAATTTTATCAAGCTCTTCATATGGCGGTAGTTTATCTTGATCTTTTTGACCTGGCTTCAACTCAGCTGAAGGAGGCTTTACAAATACCCTCTCTGGTATGACTTCCTTCCCAAAAACCTCGTTAATCTTCCTTGCTATGTTGTAAACATCTGTTTTATAAAGATCAATTAGCAAAGCAAAACCTCCTGCCATATCACCGTAGAGCGTTGCATAGCCTGTTGCAGCTTCACTCTTATTTCCCGTGGTCACAACAAGATGTCCGAATTTGTTAGATATCGCCATAAGGTAATTCCCTCTAATTCTTGCCTGTATATTTTCCTCTGTAACATCTTCTCTACTTTTTCCAAACACGTTCTTTAAAGCTTTTTTGTAATTCTCAAACACATCGGTAATTGGAACGGTGTATGTCTTTATACCAAGATTTTTCGCAAGAAGCAGTGCATCTTCATTTGATTCTTTAGAAGTGTACATGGAAGGCATCAGAACTCCTACAACATTATCCTTTCCAAGCGCCAGCGCGGCTATCGATGCTACAACAGACGAATCAATTCCTCCACTGAGGCCAACTACTACTTTTTCAAAATCATTCTTTTTAACATAATCCTTTAATGCCAATTTAAGAGCTTTTAGAATAAGTGTTTCTCTATCTTCATTTACTTTTCTTTGAGGGTGGTACTTCTTTTTTTTCCTCTTAGTGTTTATCACGATAACTTCTACATGAACTTCCTCCCTGTCGATCGATGGTCTCAATACAGGATTTGCAGATGTATCTATATCGACTACACTTAATTCTTCTTCAAAACTTTCAAGTTCGTGAACGATTTCACCGTAAGGATTTACTACAAAGCTCGCACCTTGAAAAACAAACTCATCTTGACCTCCAACGAGATTTATAGAGATGATCCATATATTGTATTTTTTAGCAAGACACGCAATATAAGCTCTCTTAAGTTCATATTCATCTGCAACAAAAGGAAATGCTGATATGTTTATAATCCCACTTACACCAAAGTTGGCGTAATTTTTTATCACATCCTCGTTAAAAATCTCTGAACCTATAGTGATCCCTAATTTTTCTTCATTACCTTCAACAAGGAGTAAAGCTTTATTACCTTCAACAAAATACCTATCCTCATCAAAATCTTGCGATAAGGTACGCTTGGAATAACCTTTAAAATACCCCTCATAGAAGATGTAAGCCATATTACGCAAATTCCCATCACCAAGTACTGGCAGACCCAATACAACCGCTACCTTTCTTTCTTTTGCATATTCTTCTATTTGCTCACTTGCTTCTTTCACAGAGCTCAAAAAATCTTTTCTTAACAAAAGATCTTTGAGAGGGTAACCTGTAAGAACCATCTCCGGAAAAACAATAATATCTGGTGATTTCTTTTTAAGTTCGTCAATAGCTTTTTTTATCTTCTCTACATTCCCCTTTATATCACCTACAGTCGGATTTATTTGCGCTAAACCAAATCTCACATTTCTTCCCTCCCATCAAAACCTTTCTTCATTGTTACATCAACAATTTTATACACAAAAAACGCTATAAAAAATCCCAAGAGTGACCTGTATATAGAAACAAATACAGGAGCTTTTATATGGGTAAAAGTGTTAAAAGTCGTTGCTAAGGCAATAGAGCCAAAGAATTCGTAAACGAAATTCCATCGACTTTCTTTCCTGAAGAACATAAACAGGAAGATGTACCCAAATAATTCTTTAAAGCGTGGTCTCACCACAAGTACGTAATCCAGGTAGTCTCTGATTTTTCGTTCTATTCCAAGAACAAAACCACTGTTTCCCGAGCGCAATATATAATAAGCTATCACAACTATAAAAATACCGGTCAAAGATAAGAATACTTTTCTTTCTTTGAAAATCCAGTTATTGTTCAAAATACCTTTTATTAAAATGAGTAAAGGCAAAAGAACAAGAGAAATCTTAACACCTCTATAAACTTCCACCTGATTCAAGTGATAGAAATCACTCAATGAAAGGGTTGTAATTATCCCAAGAGTGAGAAATGATAAAAACAAAAGGAAAGGATTCTTTCTTGTATATTTGTAGATCGCTATCATTGCCATTATAGACGCAGCACTTGTAACCAGGTTCCTGGAGATAAAGTAGAAAGCAAAAAGCAATATTCCCAAAATAGGACTTAACGATGCATTCAAAAGTACTAAAGAGAGGAAAGGAGGAATCAAAGGCAACCCTAAATCATTATGAGGTTGTGGCCTTCTCACCATTAGCCAACCTAAATCCTTTTTTAAGTGGTTTTCTACATATTTTTTTGCATCATCGGGAATATTCTTAAGCACTAACAGATCAATGCTTCTTTCTATTACTGCTCTTCTAAATCTAATATACAATGAAAATTTATCTAAACGGAGTTTTTCGTACTCATCTTCTTTCAATATATGCGCTCTGAAAAATAGTTCTTTATACTTTCTCATCTTTTCAGCTTCAAGTACCCTTTCTCCAAATTTTCTAAATTCAACATAACCGAGGTATGAAAATGTCTTATCAAGATAATAAGTGAGATCATAAGGCTGAAAAGCTTCAGGAAAGTCAACAACGACATAAGAACTCTTTTTTAGGTTTTCAAGCACATCCTTATCCTCAGCAAAGACATAACCATCTCCATCAGAAATTGCAAATTCTAACGCTTCAAGATCACTTTTCCATCTATACGGAAGATATATTCCAATGATTATAGCGGTATATATCAACGCTAAATAAAACAATTTCCTTTTTATCAATTGCTATCCCCCACTATCATCAATACAAAATTCGTTCTTAGCGTCCGTTTGCTGATTTTAAAGAATTTTTGACCTATCATGCCAGATTTTTTTATATAAACTTTAAAATGTTTTATGTTTACATTTCCATAACCATCCTCTGCAACTAATAAAATCAAATTTTCACCTGGCATTAGTTTATTTGTTGCGACTCCGTTGACAAAAACCGAATGCACGACCCCATTGACATCTGTAGCATCAAAGTCTATTTTATCTCTATCAACAGAATATATTAACTTGGGTCTGATGGAGTCAGTTGCTTCTATTAAAAATGTGTATAGCCCATAAGGCTTCATTTCTCTCACGATGTATTTGCCCGGGTTAAACAGCGCTTCTTTCGGTAATATTGCTTTAAAATTTGAATCCACCGGATAACCAATTTCAACTTTCAATTTTTCCGTTTTATAGACAAAAGGACTCGCATACATAGAAACTGTCGCTAAGGATGTCAATCCAAAACTATCAGTAGCCACAAGAGTTACAAGGTGTGTTCCTGGTGGAAGAAGTAAAGCTAAAGAGCTACTATCATAAACAATTCCATCTATTTTGTAACTATAATCAAAATTCGAAAAATCCCTCACAAAAGCCAGAGATAAAACACCCTGACCATTGAGAGCTGTCGCATCAAGGGTAACTATTGGCGGTCTTGGAGAAAGATCAACAGTTTCAGAAGCTTGAAAAGTCTCTTTCAACGGAACTTCATACACAACTGAAGCTGAGTTTAATACTGAAGATACAGCTAATCCAAGTTCAGAAAAAGTTAGATTTTTATACAGAACTACTTTTGTTTCATTTTCAAACTTTAAAGGAAGATAATCACACATGACCTTTATATCATTAATATCCTTTTTAATGTAATCAACCAATTCTATAGGTATATTGATATCGGCTTCGTCCCTTCCTAAAACCTTTCCACTTTTAAGAACAATATAGGTTTTTTCAGGAAATGATAGGAAAAAATTTATATCTGCATCAGGTGGTGTGTAAATTCCAGCAATTTCATCTTTAAAGACAGTGCACGTTCCTTGATAGTTGAAGGTGTATATTAATCTTCCTTCCTCGAAAAAATATCCGGTATTATCGTAACTGTTGAAAAAAATTAAAGAAGGAAAAATATACACCGGAATAGCAAAAATAAGCAAAAGGAGCGCCTTCATACCTGCGCTCCCGCCTCCTGCTTCAAAGGATTAAAACATCTAACAAAATGTCCACTTTCCATCTCAACAAGTTCTGGCAGGGATTCTTTGCACTTTTCAATTCTTCTTGGACATCTGGGAAGGAATGGGCATACTGGCGGTATATTTACCATTCTCGGTGGTTGACCAGGAATTGGTTCCAATTTAGCCACTCTTCTGTCTATTCTTGGAATTGACTTGAGCAACATATGAGTATATGGATGAACAGGCCTGTAGAAGACATCATCAGCACTACCAAGTTCCATCTGTTTTCCACCATACATAACCATTATCCTATCAGCCATAGAAGCTATAACTCCAAGATCATGAGTTATAAATATGACAGCTGTCTTAAATTCTTTTTGCAAATTTCTAAAAAGATCCAATATCTGAGCCTGAATTGTAACGTCAAGAGCCGTTGTAGGCTCATCAGCTATAAGAATTCTCGGGTTACAGGAAAGTGCTATAGCTATAACAACTCTTTGTCTCATCCCACCGGAAAACTCAAAAGGGTAAGAATTAATTCTTTTTTGTGGTTCAGGTATACCTACCATATCAAGTATCTCTATAGCCTTTTTTCTCGCTTTATCTTTATCAAGCTTCTGATGGATCATAATGGTTTCTATAAGCTGATCTCCTACCGTAAAGAGCGGATTCAATGAAGTCATGGGGTCCTGGAAAACCATACTTATCTCACTACCCCGTATCCTGTAAAGCCCCTTTTCAGGAATCTTTAAGATATCAACTTTTTCTCCGCTTTTTGTAGTGTATACTATTTCACCATCCACAATCTTCCCCGGAGCTTTTATTAGCCTCATTAAAGATTTTACAGTAACACTTTTCCCTGAACCGGTTTCACCAACTATGCCAAGAACTTCATTTGAATATAAATCAAAACTTACTCCATCAACAGCCTTTACAACACCTTCCTCCATAAAAAAGTAGGTCTTTAAGTTCCTAACACTCAATATAGGCTCTGGCATCTCATTTCACCTCTTTTTTGTATTTTTCATAAATACCATTGTTCCCTCTGGTAATCTGAGAAAATCAGCAACAACAGGGCATTTGATGGTCAGTAGAAAATAGAGCTTCTCATTTTCTTCTTCATTAAGCCCCTCAAAATTGCCCTGTCCTTTTGAAACAACAATATCAGACTCAAAGAAAAGCTCCCTGAATATTTCGCTACTCTTTTCCACAATGGTACCTGGTATAGTCATTCCAGAATCAATTACAGTAGCAATTCCATTCATAATCTCTTCTGCTTCCTGAACAGTAGCGTCATTTATTATCGGCTTCGATTTCGCAGCCACAAAAATCTGTACCGACGGATTATATTCTTTTATCATTTCAATGAAGAGTCTATCAAAAACTATCTCACCAGAATTATCAACAATGAAAAGCACTGATGTTGCATTACTTAACTCTTTTTTGAAGGTCTCATAATCATTAATTCCGAAGGGCTTTTCTAAAATTTCCAATATCTTGTTATAAACTCTTTCCTCGTCCCATGAAGGTGCACCAAGATCTATAAGATTTCCTGCTATGGCAAGCTTTGAAGCATCGTATAATGGATCAGCAGAATCTCTTACTGCTTTCTCTATCTTATCCAGTATGGAAAGGGCTATTTCATTTGACCTTCTCTTTTCCTTTTCATATATATCCCTTTTCCCAATTATTTTTTCGATCTCTGAATACAGTATCTCTCCCATTTCAATTGGTTTCAAACCCCATTTAAAACCTGAAATAACCTTCATCATATCTTGAAGTCTTATCCATTTTTCCTCCTCTGATCTAATATGCTTATTCAAAACCCTCAAAGCCTGGTTTGCTGTACATATTAAACATCTAGCGTCTGCCTTCATGGTATCAACCCCCAATTACCGCCAAGAAACATCGTAAACTTTCATATTATATTGATCATCCTCCAAAATTGGATTTTCTGGATCAGTGATATCATAAACCACTACTCCATTTTCACCATCAGCAATCAAAAGCTTGTTGCCATCTACGTACAAATCCTTGGGATGATCCGGCAATGGAATAAATCCAACTCTATCGCTTTTCTTGAATCTGTAAATATTTATTCCACCCTTCGTACCTACAAATATATAATTCCCCTTTGTTGCAACACAACATCCTTCTGTATCCATTTTGTTTATCAAATTCAGATTCCAGCTGAATATCTCCAAACCATCCTGTTCTAAAACAGCTACTATTATATCAGCATCTATATCAACTGCTTTCGACGACAATGTTTGCTCTTTACCATCTATAAGTCGCCATACTACAGTGTAACTTGCAACATATCCATTTCTTGAAATAAAAACGGATGGCTTTCCATATTTACTAAGAAGCTTTCCATTTTCATCAAAAATATATGTAACATCCCCGCCAGCGGTGTAGTAACTTCCTTCATAAAATCCTATATTGTAACCCTTATAATTTAATTTTCTTCCATTCACAATTAAAAAGCCAGCATCTATGGCAGCAAATCCTTTCTTGCCACAACCTATAGATCTTATATCGTTGCCTCTATATACAATTTTATTATCTTCCGCATCGTAAACCTTATCTTTTGTTGCATAGTACTTTCCATAAATCTTTTCAACATTTTCTCCGATCCCTATTTTCTTAATAATCATATCATCTTTTAGAAGATATATTCCTTTGCCCGAAACCACTATATAATTGTCATATATCCAGATCCTACCAGCACCTTCTACATTGATGACATCAATGGGGGTTAAATTGTCATCAAGCTTAACAATGCCTAAATTACCGTCCGCTATATAGTAAATTCCATTTAAATATAATGCATCTTTGGGCGAGGGCAACGAAATTTTTTTGACTTCTCCATTTTCAACTACAATAAAAGATCCTTCTGTGAAAATAAAAAGTTTGTCTTGATATACTTTTACTCTTTTTACATAATCACCGATGTCTATTACTTTTAAAAACTCCATACTTTTGTTGTATACTTTTACAGTTTTCCCAACCGCTAAATATATTTCGTCATCGGAAATTGCAAATGAACCATTGTTTCTTATTTTGTACGTTTTGCCATTTATATATATAAAGTCTTCTCCAACAGCATATTCCATACCATCATATATAAAAACCTCCTTTATTTCAGAAGGCATCTCCCATGTCTTTTGAACTTCCAAATAATCTCCAACAACCTTCATCAGTATCAAAGTTTTACCATTGCCTACTAAAACATCATTTCCGTGACTAGATATAGAATATGCCGGATACAAAGAAAAGTTATAGAGAACACGAAGAGTGGGAATTTCTACTATATAAACCCCTTCCACTCCACTTGCTACAAACATTTTCATGACTTCTTGCGTTTTGACTGCTTCTCCTTCAATGACTTTAAAATCCCATTCAGGGCCTTTAACAACATTTCCTGAATCATCTTTCACAATTATCTGCCATCTGTGTTCTCCAGCTGGAAATGTGTAGGAAAATCTCGGTGCAGTTAAATCACTGGCAACAAGATCCCCATTGATATAAAGATCGTAAGTAAGCTTTGTGCTATCCAAATCTTCGCTCGCCCAACTTAAAACGATCTTACCAGCCTGGACTACCGCTCCGTTGTAGGGTTTTGGACCAAAAGGCATGAGTGGAGGCATATTGGTTTTTATCGTATCAAATTTTCTCTCTATTACTTTGACCATAAAACTTGATTCATCTTGTGAGACTAATTTTCCATCGGAAGCAACTACTCTAAGCTTGTATTCTCCCGGTTTGAGTTCCAACGTGGTAGATTCACCCGAAGTCTCTTCAAGCAATTTCTCATTAAGATAGATTTTATATGTAAGTTTATCCCCATCTTCATCTTTTCCTTCCCATTTCAAAGTAATTGTTCCCTCTTCTATTTCTCCTTTAGGATAAATTATAGTTACTACAGGTGAATGATTTACCTTAACAACAGAAAAACTCCATGGGCCCCCCTCGCTCTTTGCACCTCTTGAATCCTCAGCTTCAAGTTTCCAAACATGGTTCCCGTAATTAACGGATATTTTATAGCTTGTTTTCTCTGTAATCGCTATCAAATTTCCATCAACAAAAACTCTGTACCTCAAAGAATCTCCATCTATATCATGGCAATCCCAACTTAGAACAACTTCAGTGCTGGAAATCGTTTCCCCCACATGAGGATTTAAAGCAATTGGGACTGCTGGCGGATTGTTTTCTTTCGTAAAGAAAACCCATATTGGTCCCTGGGTAACACCACCCTTTTCGTCTTTTGAAACAACCTTCCATTTATATTTCATTCCAGGCGAAAGCCTCACTATGTAACTTGTCTTAGTCGAATCCTCCAAAACTTTCTTGAACTCATCACCATTAATCGACAAATAAAGATCGTAATAGACCTTATCACCATCCGGATCACTGCTCTGCCATTTCAGCAAAACTTCATTAGAAGAAATCTCACTTCCATCTTGAGGGGAGATTACACTTGGTGTTAAAGGCGGCCTGTTAAAGTTCATAACTCTAACAAGTATTAGCAAAATTGCGACTAAAACAACCACACCTGCTGCTATCAATCTTATTTTAGAATACTTTTTTTCTGTCTTGTTTTCAACTTTCTCAGTCATCTTTAAAACATTCTTGTCCGTTTCTTTATCATTGGTTTCGTTTTTTTTCTTCTCTTCCACGTTAACACCCCCGAAACAGAAAGGGGGATATCCCCCTTTCTCACGAAATCTTTTTCATTATGCCTTCAACTATATCTCCAATTGTTTTAATATTTTCAAGTTCTTCATCTTCAATTTTAACATCAAAAGCTTCTTCAAACTCCATGACAAGATCAACTAAATCAAGGGAATCTGCTCCAAGATCATCTATAAGTGCTGCATCTTCCACAACCTCATCAAGATCAACTCCAAGCTTTTCTGCAACTATTTCCTGAACCTTCTTAAGAACTTCTTCTCTGCTCATAACTCACACCTCCTTAAAAAGTATTTCAACTAAGGCAAAACCAAAATCTTCCATAAAAATTTTTACCCATTCATTGCTATTTTCCATCTTTTCCCATCCTTTTTCTCTCCAAACTCTCATCCTTTCTATTTTAATTTCACCCCCTTTTGTATTCTGAAGATGTATCTTTACACTCCTTGGATGCGTATCAAGATTTGCTACTATTATAACAGCTCTTCCATTCCCCCAATAGGAGGCATTTGCTGTCTTTCCATCCTGCCAGTCCAGCCACACAGGTCTGTACTCACCTTCAGTAATCAGATCTATATACATTCCTCTTACCATCGACAGAGTTCTGAGAAAAGAGAATACCTCTTCATCAATCTCATTCCAATGAAAAGCATAGTGATCAAAAAATCCCAGCTTGGCATAAAATTCATCAGATGGAGGCAAAACAGTCTTTCCTTCATCTGTATTATCGAGTCCAAGGTTCAGGGGCTGAACCTCTCCTATTTCTTGCCCTGAGTTTGTAAATAAAACTCCATTCGGCGCGAAAGCCATAAGAAATGGTATTAGCTTTTTAAGCTTGTCTCCGTATTCCCTTGCCTTAATCCTCGGGGTATCTGGTGTTTCTGAAGAAGCAAGATAAGGCAGTTCCATCTCAGGAGCTATAACTTGATAAAATTCATAGGCCTTACCAGGAATCCTTGGCATCATCCACCAGCTATTACCAATAATCGTATCGTATCCAGCTTCCTTAGAATGCTTTGCTCTTGAAATATCCAGTTCCTCAGCTATAAATACGAATGCTGGATCTATTTCTCTTGCCTTGTTCATTATCATCTTTTCTAGTTTTCCTGGAAGAGCGTGCCCCATATCAAGTCTTACTCCATCTATTCCAAATTCTTTTTGATAATATGGAATAATAGAAGAAATATATCGCCATAGACTTTCATTTTCTCTTTCACCTGGAAACAGAGAAGCTTTTATGACATCAAAGAGAACATAAGGAGGTAGATCCTCGTCAACAAATTTCTTTGAAGCTTTTGGATGATCCAGGAAGAGTCTCAAAAATGTAACATCGTCCCATGTTGGTTGAGGATCGTTTATCCAATCAGAAAAACCAGGAGCCGTTATTACACCAAATTCTTTTACCAGTTCCGACAAGAAATTACTCTTATTAACATTTTTAACAAAGTTCTCCCATTTCTGTGGGTTCATCTCTTTTGGATTCTTTCTGAATTTCTTCAAATGTTTTCTAACATCCTCAAGAGAGTATATGTATTCAAGATCTTCCTCAGATGGCACCTTAAATCCCAAACCAGGAACTCTGGGGGGAGTAAAGTCACTTAACTCTTCGATATCTATCCAATAAAACCAATCAGGATGTTCTAATATTAAATCACTATCCCTTGCTGTTGTTCTTGGAATAAAATCCAAAAGAACTCTAAATCCCATGATGTGCGCAGCTTCAACAAAAGCTTTAAACTCCTCCTCTACCGAAAAATCTTCCAAAATCGGATCATGATATCTGTCATCAATCTTTAGTGGATCTTTGACCGCATAAGGGGAACCTATTTCGCCTTTTTTAAATAGATCACTGTATTTGCTAACAGGAAGCAAGTATATTGCATCAACCCCCAGCATTTTCAAATATGGAAGAAACCCTATGGCCTTCAAAAATGTGCCGCTTTCCCTGTAACCAAATATATCAACCTCCTCGAATCTCCCAAAACCTTTATGGTTGTAACTCAATGTAGTTCTTATAAACATAGCATATACATGTGCAGTTCTAATCCAATTCGGATTCTCTATACCATGAATTTTTGCGTAAGACTCGGAATAATCCACATATTCCCTGGCACCTTTTAAAATTTTTTCAAGGATAGTGGAATAATACTCATAGGGATCCACTATAATCATATTCTCATACTCTTTTTTCCTCCCGGAAAACCAGGGAGCAACCCACTTTTTTGGTATAGCATAAGAAAGCCGATTTTTTTTCCCAGACAGGTATTTATAGACTTCTTCTATTACCATTGCCCACGCCTCCATTTGATTTAATTTTAAAACTGCGCTTCAAATTTTTTTAATATAAAAGTTCTTTACTTTCGTAAAGCTTATCATAAAGTTTTTTCAACCTTTTAAAAAGCTTCTTATACACTTCCTCATAGATAAAATCATATATTTCTCTCTCATTATCATCAGGTTCGAAGGGCCCCTCAAGATGAACCATTTCTTTTACCCCCTTTTCTACGTCATCAAATGCTTCCATGCCGCAGAAGGAAACAATTGCTGCGCCAAGGGATGCAGATTCTTTCGTGAGTTCTCTATAGACGGGTAATCCGAGAATTGATGCTGCAATAGAAGCTACCTCATCACTTTTGCTACCACCACCGGCAATTTTTGCTACTTTGAACTTTAATTTTCCCCTTCTTTCCATCATTTCCTTCCCCTCTCTCAAAGCATAAAAAAGCCCCTCTATAAGTGATTTGTATAAATGCTCTCTTTTGTGAAAACTCTGAAAACCAATAATAGAACCTCGAGCTTCCGGTTTATCCAAACTTGGAGTCCAGAAAGGATATGTTATAAGCCCCATCGAACCAGCTGGAACTGATTTCAACATTTCGTTTATTATCTCTTCGGGTGGTATACCAATCTTCTGTGCTTTTCTTTTCTCAAGGTGAGCGAACTCATCTCTGAACCATCTAACAAGCCAGAATCCGCGAAATATTTCCACCTCAGGATTATAAGTTCCCTCAATTATTCCGGGATATGGAGGAAGGTGCGGAATGGTTTCAAAGTATTTTCTTGTTGTAGTTTGAACAGTCGAAGTAGTCGAAAGACTTAGAGAAATCTCGTCATCTTTTACAACTCCCACTCCAATGGTTTCGCAACCTTTATCAGAACCAGCCGCAACAACATAGGCGTCAATACCCAAGTCTTCTCTAACACTCTTTTTAAGCTTCCCAACAATTGTACAGGGCTTAACGAGATTTACTAACTTTTCCTTTGGTATAGGAAACAACTTCGCCTTTATATCCGATTTATCACACCACGTTTGTCTCTTGTAATCAAATGGAATGTGCCCTATTTGAGAAGCAACACTATCAACGAATTCTCCAGTTAGCCTATGCATAAAGAACCCGGAAAGCTGGACAATTTTATATGCTTTTTTCCATATATGAGGTTCATTCTGTCTTATCCAATTAACTACTGCGCCCTTATATACATTCCTTATAGTTGAAAGCTTGCCAGCTGTCCAGTAAAGAAACTTCTCATAAAATGGAAGTCTCAAATCATATTCAGCTTCTCGGTGATCAAGCCAAAGTATCATTGGTCTTAAGACCTTACCCTCTTTGTCCATAAATATCAGAGAGTCTCTTTGGGTAGTAACAGCAACGGCTTTAATCCTTTTTTCCAATCCGTTAACTACTTTTTTTGCAAGTTTTAGGAAAGTTTCCCAATAATCCTCTGGATTGTACTCCGCCCATCCAGGTTTAGGGGAAAAGTAAGGTGGATTGTATTCCACGCTCTCCTTTCTTACAATTTCCCCTCTTGTATTAAAAACCGATACCTTCATTCTCTGCGTTCCAACATCTACAATAAGCGATAGCAAGGTTTTTCACCCCATTTAAAATTATTCCACAATGTTTTCTCTAAAAAGTTATAACATGGAAATTATATCTCATCATATAAAATGATAAAGTGGTATTACTTTTGCATCATATCCATCCACAACGCACACATCTGTGTATTTATGCTACGCACATTCCTTATATCAACCAACTACACATGGATTATTTATTGACAGGATATCAATTCAGTGGTATATATCTTTTACGATATATCGATTTCGATACAAGGAGTGGTTGTGTTGGGAAAACATAGTTTTTTAAAAGCGATGATATTGGTATATCTTCACAAATACGGAGAAGGAAGCGGATATGATTTCATGAAATTCTGCAAAGAAAAAGGAATAGCGGTATCGGCAGGTAGCGTGTATCCGCACCTGTCAAAACTGTCAGAAAATGGATTTGTTGAATTCAAAACAGAAGGAAAAAGAAAAAAATACTTTCTCACAGAAAAAGGAAAAAACTTAGCTCAAAAAATTGTGGAAAGTAGAGAAAATCTGAAAGAGGTTTTTAGAAAACTTGGAGTTACCGTTGGGTTTGACGCGCCAGAGTTTGTAGAAAAAAGGATAAATAGCATTTTTACGGCGCTGAGGAAAGTGAACTGGGAGCAGAAAAGAAATATTGAAAAGCTAATAAAGGAGTTAGAAGAATTCATAGAGGATCTTCGGAGGTGGAATAATGAAGAAAGCCATTGAAGTCAGGAAACTCAAAAAATACTTTAAGAATGTAAGAGCGGTCGACGGAATAACCTTCGATGTTGATTGGGGAGAATTCTTTGCACTTTTAGGCCCAAACGGTGCTGGAAAAAGTACAACAATTAGAATGCTTACCACGCTTGCTGTTCCAACATCGGGTCAAGCTTTTGTAGCAGGATATGACGTGGTAAAAGAAGAGAAAGAAGTTAGAAAGAGAATAGGACTTGTCTCGGACAGACTTATTTTATATGACAGACTAACGGTCCTTGAGAACATTGTATTTTTCTCATCCTTTTACAATATAAGCAAAAGCGAAATATACAAAAGAGCGCAGGACCTTTTGGAACTCTTGGACATGTGGGACTGGAGGAACACTCGTGTATCAAAGCTAAGCACAGGAATGCGCCAAAAAGTCAATATAGCAAGGGCACTTGTTCCACAGCCGGATATTCTTTTTCTGGACGAACCGACTCTTGGCCTTGATCCCCACACGACCAAAAAAATTAGGGAATTTATAAAAGACTTAAACAATAAAGGAAAAACCATAATACTTACCACACATATACTTCATGAAGTGGAACTTCTTGCGGATAGAGTAGCAATAATGAACAAGGGAAAGATAGTGGCCCTTGATACGACAAGAAATTTGAAAAAGTTTTTCAAAGAAAAAGAAATAGTAGAAGTAGAATACGAGGGAAACTTAACAGACCTCTGCTGCGTGTCGGTTATAGAAAGCGTTGATGGATACATCAAAGTAGAAGTCCAAAATCTGAACAAATTTTTAAACGATTTATCACAAAAAAATGTAAAAATTCTATCTCTAAAGACTTATGAACCATCTCTTGAAGATATATTCGTTTCATTAACCGGGGGTGAAGAAAAGTGACAGCATTAAGGATAGCATGGAAAGATATTAAATTCTTGTTAAGAAGTAGAACTATGCTCATCTTTTCCATACTTATGCCTATTTTGATGATGATAATGATGGGATACATCTTCCCAAAGAATTATGAAGGACAAATAGAAGGAAAGATTGGAATATACTCAAAAGATCCAGCTTTCAATATAATGATTATGGCATCAAAAGGAAAAGAACATGTGAAGCTCTTTAGAAGCAGAGAAGATCTCATAGATGCCTTAGCAAAAAATGAAATAATTGCAGCAGCTGTAATACCCAAGGGTTACATGGTATCTCTTTCTAAAGGTAACGCGGAGATAGAAGTTGTACCAAATCCTTCAAATCCTCAGGCTGGAATAATGATGGCGAATTTAATAACCTCTATGCTAACTGCTGCAGAAAATGAGGATAACATTAAAAAAATAAAGGCAAATCTTACCGGGGTATATGGCGGAAAATTTAACTACTACGATTTTATGGCACCGGGAATGATGGCAATGATAGCTATAATGAGTGTGTCAACCGGTTTAGCTGCTTCTATAACAAGGGAAAGGGAACTTGGTACACTGGATGGTATTATGGTTGCACCTATAAACAGGTCGAGCATAATTGTTGGAAAAATACTGGCACAAACCGTAAGAGGTATCACACAGGCACTCATTGTCCTCATTGTTGCGGTAGTCTTATTTGGTGTAAAAATTTACGGAAACATATTCTCAACAATTTTACTGCTGTTTTTAGCAACTTTCAGCTTTATCGGAATCGGAATAATAATAACTGCAGGAATTAAAGAACAGGAAACGGCACAAATTGTAATGTCAACCATTACATTTCCTATGATGTTCTTCTCAGGAGTATTCTTTCCTATAGATCAGATGCCAAAATTTGCTCAGTATTTATCCTACGTCTTTCCTTTAACTTATGCTGCAGACGCTCTAAGAAAGAACATAACCCTCGGTGTAGGGCTTTCTTACATGAGATTTGACATACTAATGCTAATACTTTTCTCGATAATTTCTTCTATTGCTGCAACATTGCTCTTCCCGAAGTTAGTTAAAGATTAATCCTTGGAGTAAATTCACTCTTAAATAAAATCAAAACACCAATAAAAGAATATATGGGCCGTGCGATCGGCCCGCATTTTTATAATAGTAGAGCACTTTAATCATTCTAATTCCTAACGACCGATCATTTAAAACAAGGAAAATTGGCTGGTTTCAGGAAGACCTTCCAAAACATTGTACTTTTTCATTATTTCGATATGTGCTTTGTTCACCTTGGTTCTTTTAACAAGATCTTCTATCGAAGAAAATACTTTTTCTTCCCTTGCCTCAACTATAGATTCTGCAACGCTATCCCCCAAACCTGGAAGTTTGTTAAATGGTACTCTTAACTTATTCCCTTCAATTAAAAACCTGGTAGCATGGGATTTTTCAATGTCAGGCGGTAAAAAATCATAACCTCTAAGCATCATCTCAAGTGCTATTTCAAGAACAGTTTCTTCATTTTTTTCCTGAATATCTTTATCAGACGATGCTCTAAGCTGAGCAAGCCTTGATTTTATTCTTTCTTTCCCACCCAATATAGCATCTAAATTAAATTCATCTCCTTTTATCGAAAAATACACTGAATAAAACGCAAGAGGATAGTGAACTTTAAAATATGCTATCCTGAAAGCCATGCTAACATAAGCCGCCGCATGTGCTTTCGGAAAAAGATACTTTATTTTTTTACAGGACTCTATAAACCAATTTGGAGTGTTCACTCGCTTCATTTCAACTATATCTTCGTCTGTTAAACCTTTTCCTTTTCTCACCTTTTCCATTATCTTAAATGCTTTCTTTGGTTCCATTCCCCTTTCAATTAGGAAATTCATTATATCATCTCTACAGGATATAACTTCAGAAAGAGTCGCAACTTTTGCTTCTATAAGATCCCTGGCATTGTTTGCCCAAACGTCTGTTCCATGAGATAGTCCAGATATTCTTACAAGTTCCGCAAAAGACTTTGGCATTGTTTCCATTAGCATGTTTCTTACAAACCTCGTACCAAATTCAGGTATACCAAGTGTTCCAACGTCAGAGCCAAGTTCATCAGGAGGAATACCCAAAGGTTCCAGAGATGAAAAAATCTTCAGGGTGTCTGGATCATTCATC
Source organism: Thermotogaceae bacterium (assembly GCA_021161105.1). Classification (GTDB taxonomy): domain Bacteria; phylum Thermotogota; class Thermotogae; order Thermotogales; family Thermotogaceae; genus JAGHBG01. The sequence goes on from JAGHBG010000254.1 coordinate 23,363, forward strand.
GGTATAGTCATGGGATCAATGCCTGTCAAGTCTTTTAAATGCCTGATGAAGGTTGGGTCATCATGACCCAATGCATCAAGCTTGACTATATCATCGTGTATATGTTCATAAGCAAAGTGAGTTGTAAAAACTCCTGCTTTTTTATCATTGGCTGGATATTGAATTGGTGTAAAATCGTATACTTCCTTATCCTTAGGAACTATCATAAGTCCTCCAGGATGCTGTCCTGTCGTTCTTTTAACGCCAGTTACTCCCATAACAAGTCTGTCAAATTCCGCTTTTCTTAAAGTTATTCCACTCTTTTCTTCAAAACTCTTTACAAAGCCCCTGGCACTTCTCTCAGCAATGGTGCTAATTGTACCTGCTCTATACACATGTTCTCTTCCAAAAAGCTTTTCTACGAATTTATGCGCTTTTTCCTGATACTCCCCAGAGAAATTTAAATCTATATCTGGAACTTTATCGCCTTCAAATCCCATAAAAACTTCAAACGGTATATCCTGACCATTTCTGAACATCTCTTCTCCACAGTTGGGACATTTTTTCGAAGGTAAATCGTAACCTGAACCATACTCAGGATGGAACTCTACATAATGGCATTTTAGGCAAGCATAATGTGCTGGTAGTGGATTTACTTCCGTTATTCCTAAAAGATAGGCAACAAGGGATGATCCCACAGAACCTCTGGAACCCACTACATATCCATCTTTTTTAGCCTTATCTACTATTTTTTTAGCTATTAAATAAAGAACCGCATAACCGTGATCAATAATTGCTTTTAATTCTTTATCCAGCCTCTTTTCAATAATTTCAGGTAATGGATCTCCGTATATCTCCCTAGCTCTTTTGGTTGCTATAGTTTTAACTTCCTCATCAGCTCCTTCTATTATGGGGGGGTGGAGCTTGCCTTCCACGGGTGCTATTTCCTCAATAATATCTGCAATTTTATTGGTGTTTTCTATTACAATTTCTTTTGCTACTTTTTCATCCTCAAAGATTTCCATCGCACTATCCAACATTTCTTTTGTTGTCCTCAAATATAAATTTGAATCTTCTGTTTCCAGATTCTTCTGAGGAGCCAGAAGAGCCATACGTATCTTTTTATCCTCCGGATCTAAATAGTGAACATCTCCAGTCATTACAACAGATATTCCTAATTTTTTTGCAAGATCATAAATTTTTTTATATATTTCTTTCATTCTTTTTCTCATAGACTCTTTGTAAACATCAAGAGGCATAATTTCTATGAAATCATAAAACTTCATGATTTCCTGGACTTCTTCATCATTAGCTCCATCAAGTATAGCATCAACAACTTCTCCACTCATGCACGCACTACCTATTAAAAGCCCATTTCTGTGTTTGTTCAGGACACTTTTAGGTATCTTCGGTAATGTATGAAAGTATTCTATATGGGACAGACTAACCAATTTATACAAATTTTTTAAACCTTCTTTATTCTTCACCAAAATCGTCGCATGCTTTGGTTTTACAGCTTTAACGTCCATTTTTTCCTTTAATTTGTTGAAATCTTTCAGCATCTTGATACCGAGTCTTTTTAACATAGGAAGAAATTTAATAAAAATTTTAGCAGTTATTTCTGCGTCATCCATGGCGCGATGATGGGTAAAACTACCCAATTTCAATTTATTAGCTACCTTGTCCAGTGAGTAGCTTGGCATCGTTAACAGTGCTCTGGATAAAGAAAGTGTATCTATGTAAGGATTTTTCAAATCTTTTCCCAATACTTTTTTTACCCAAGTTCTCAAAAATCTATAATCAAAATTTGCATTATGTGCTACAACAACGGCGTCTCCTAAAAACTTTAGAAAATCAGGGAGTATTTTCTCAATAGTCGGCTTATCTTTCAGCATTTCTTCACTTATCCCGGTTATTTTTTCACTTATCTTACTCATACCTTTCTTTGGCTTTATTAAACTCTGAAATCTATCAACCTCTCTACCATTTTTGATCTTCACAGCACCTATCTCTATTATTTCTGATCTTTCAACATCAAGTCCCGTTGTTTCAAGATCCACAACTACAAATTCCTGGTCTTCTATTTCGCCATCAATATCTCCATGATAGATATCTTCAACATCGTTAACTATATAACCTTCCATTCCAAATATGGGCTTAATACCAGCTGACTTTGCTTCCTTATAAAATTCTATTATTCCCTGCACATTACCATGATCAGTTAAAGCAGCTGCCCTATGTCCCCATTTCGATAGGGTTCCTACATATTGCTTTATATCAAGTACAGAATCTAAATCACTGTATTTCGAATGGACATGAAGTTCTACCCTTTTTTCTTCTGAATCATCCGTTCTCTCTCCCGGAATCCCTTTCGAAATTCCCTTAGCAATTAATACGAGCTCTCCATTCCCTATTGTTGGATCAAAGTCCAAAAGTCCTGTTGCTATAATGTAATCTCCTACGGATAGTGAATTCATCACCTTTTCGGCATTTTTTTCATTAACTCTAACTATTAT
>JAGHBG010000240.1 GCA_021161105.1 Thermotogaceae bacterium
CAATTCTTACCTAACAAAAGGATTTCCTAATTGATAAATAGTTGTAGAAACTATATAAGCTAACAATGGTAGATATACCAACGTGAATATCGCCCACTTCCATCCGAGTTCCCGTTTTATTGCCCCCAAAGTTGCAATACAGGGAATATAAATGAGTGAAAACACCATAAAGGAATACGCAGAAAGTGGTGTAAAGGCATTTTTAAGAGCTGTAGCAAGATTTTCTCCTCCGTAAAGCGTCCCGAATGTTCCTACCACAACCTCTTTAGCCATTGTCCCAAATATAAGTGCGACTCCTGCCTGCCAAAATCCAAATCCCATTGTTTTGAGTATAGGAGCTATCAGCTTACCCAATGATCCTGCCCAACTTTGTTCGCTGCCATAAGGTACATTAGTTGGGAAACTTGCCAAAATCCATAGAATCAAGACACCAGCAAATATTATACTTCCGGCCTTCTTAAGGAATATGGAACTTCGACGAGTGGCTTCACCAAAAGCGTTTTTAAGTGATGGCAACCTATAAGGGGGTAGTTCCATTATAAGTGGGGTGACTTTCGTTTTGAATATTAAAACGTTAAATAATTTTGCCATAATTATCGCTAATATTATACCTAAAACATAAATTGAGAATATAACGAGCCCTTGTTTTTTTGAAAAGAAGATTGTTGCAAAAAGTGTGTATATTGGCAGTCTTGCACTACAGGACATCAATGGATTTACTAACGCCGCAACTGTTCTATCTTTTTCCGACTCTATAGTTCTTGTTGCCATAATCGCGGGCACATTACATCCAAACCCAAGAATCATAGGAATAAAAGCTTTACCAGAAAGGCCTATAGCATTCATTAATCTATCCATAACAAACGCTGCTCTTGCCATGTATCCGCTATCTTCAAGAAGAGCTATCGCAAGGAAAAGAAGAAATATATTCGGAAGAAAAACAAGCACAGATCCTACACCACCTATTATTCCATCGCTAATAAGAGAGATTAATAGATCTGGTGCGTGAAAACTCTCTAATGAACTTGAAAGACCTTCAGCAATTTTACCGAATAGTGAATCTATAAGATCTGCAAAATATCCTCCAACTGAAAAAGTTACTTGGAAAACTGCCCACATCATAAGGAAAAATATGGGAATACCAAATATTCTGTTAGTAAAAATCTTGTCTAATTTATCCGTTGTGGAGATACGACTTTCAAGAGTTTTTCTCTTTTTAACAACCTTTCTTACAATCGAATGGATTATAGCATACCTTGCTTGCGTTATAACAGCAGATGAATCATCGTTATATTTTCTTTCAATAGCCGATATAGCTCCCATTACGATTTGTTTTAATTCCTTCAAACTCTCTTTAGCATTTTCTTCAATCGTTTTCATTATATCTGGATCTTGTTCAAGAAGCTTTATTGCAAGCCAGCGAGAACTAACTTTTGTGGGCAATTCAAGTTTATTAAGGATATTCTGAATTTTGCTTATATGCAGTTCTAAGTCCTCGGAAAATTTTATCGGATGCGTACTTTTATCATCCATTGTAAAATTGATAATGGCTTTTTTCAAATCCTCTATTCCTACTTTCTTGATTGCCACAGTTCGCACCACAGGTACTCCAAGAAACGAAGATAGCATCTCGTCGTTTACGATAATTTCACGTTTTTCAGCTTCATCGACCAAATTGAGATCAAGTATAACATTTTGCCTCATTTCGAGCAGTTCAAGCACAAGATACAAATTTCTTTCAATATTGGTAGAATCCACTACTGCAACGACTATATCAGGTTTATCAAACATTAAAAAATCCCGTGCAATTCTTTCATCAATGGAGTATGCGCTAAGTCCGTATATTCCGGGAAGATCCACTACTTTAACCTCTGTACCATTTAATGTGAAACTTCCCTCCTTTTTCTCAACGGTAACTCCAGGCCAATTCCCAATGTGTTGATGTGAACCCGTCAACGCATTAAAAACAGAGGTCTTTCCTACATTAGGATTTCCTGCCAAAGCAATCGTTAACGATTCATGAAAAGTTTTTTGGTTCTTTCTAATATATTTGTCTTTTTCCATCATTTATCACCTCCAATGAACTGAACAATTATTTTACTTGCCATTCCAGCGCCAATGCCAATGCGTGAGCCATACTTCTGAACAATCACAGGACCTGGAAAGGAATTGAAAATAACTTTAATGATTTCCCCTTCCATAATTCCCATCCGTAAAAGTTTCTCCCTTAGTTTTCTACCACCATTTATAGAAATAACTTTTACGAGTCCTGGTTTGGCATAACTAAGTGGCATTCAAACTCACTCCTTTTCCACGATTACCGATTTTGCTTCTTTTTTTCTCAAGCTTAATCTGTAACCCTTCACCATCACTTCTATAGGATCTCCAAGCGGAGCCACTCTTTCGATTTTTAATGTAGTTCCAGGTAATATTCCCATATTTAAAAGGCGGCTTTTTATTGATGGGTCACCTTCTATTTTTGCCACTTTCACACTTTCACCTGGGGTAATGGTATCTAATGTGATCTTCATTTTTGCCACCTCCTCCCAAAATTTGTGAAAATCATGCAAAATCTGCCTATTCTTATTGAAAAACTCAATGAACGCTTTTATTTTTTCAACATGCTGCTCATTCACATGATGCTCCATAACACAGGAAAAATGTTCGGATTCCTCTTCAGTCATATTCAGTATTTCCTTGAAAAATCTAAAAAGGACTTTATGATTTTGGTATATCTTTTGAGCTTCTATTATGCCGCTTTGTGTTAGCTTTATGTAGCTTCGTTTTTCGTGGATAACAAATCCTTTTTCTGCTAATTTCCTAACGGCTTCCACTGCTGATGGTGTGGATACCTTAAGCCTTTTAATGATGTCTTTTATCCTTACAATATCTCTCTCCAATTGAACCTCATAAATGACTCTTAGATAATTTTCCATACTATCGGTTGTTGTCATCTTTTCGCATCACCTCCTTGCTTCATCAAGCAACGAAGAGTAAATGTGGAGAAAGTCAAGGCTCATCAAATAAACGAGAGTGTTTGTCCAAAACACTCCTTTAGGAAGCAGCATTATGTTTTTGCCTTTAAGTTCAACCCATCTCTCATCAAGTGCAATTTGAAGGGATGTTGTGAAGTTTTCCGCGGAAATTTTTGCTCTTCCCTTTAAAACCTTTGAAACAGCTCTAACTCCACAGAACGCATCTTTAGACATTGAAAAAACATCAACCTTGCACGGTCCCGTTATGTATCTACTCACTCCGGGCGTGTGGAATGTTTCATAATTCATAACATGTCCTCCAGCCCCAGGACCTATTCCAACAAGTGGCTTTTCTTTAAACCTGTTAAATGGTGCCAGCGCCTGATGGTGTGTCTTTATCCACTCAATTCTCATTCTCTAACCCCCTATATTAAATAGGCATTCCTATTTTATGTAGCAGAGTCTATCATTAGTGAAACTTATTGTCAAGTATACGATGATTAATTTTCTGGATGGATATGAAGATATTTACCAGTTAACGGGAAAAAGCAAGAAAAGCGTAAAATCAAATGTATCTGGTGGCGAAAAACAAAACGGGGCGAAAGCCCGACAAAGCAAAAGCGAGAAAAGAGCTGAAAAAGTTTAAGGCCAAATGGGGCAGGAAATACCCGAAGGTGGTGAAATGGTAGCAGGATAGATTAGATGAATTGTTAAGTTTTATGGAATTTCCGGAGGAGATAAGAAGTATGATATACACAACGAACATGATTGAGGGTTATTTAAAGAAGGGGCTTGCCGAATTTGGGCGGAGCGAAGCGTAGCCGTATGTCCGCTGTTACCGAAGATCGCATCAGTCATATTGAAATCTCCCGTCATCTTTTGTTGTCGGTAGTTTGTTTACATTCTCCTCAAGCCATCCTATCTTATCAACCTTCCTTTCATCAAACTCGGGAACATAGGGCTTAATATCCAAGAGAGGCGTTCCGTCTACAATATCTACATCTCGGATGTATAAAATATTTTTCTCAATTTTAATCAATCTCACTATCGAAATGCCAATTGGATTCGGTCTGCTCGGAGCCCTTGTTGAGAAAACTCCATGTATTCTATCCTCCATAAATGGTTTTACTTTTAGGGAGAATTTTTTAGACAAATGGAAGTGATATATCAAAATGATATGAGAAAAACCTTCAAGATCTTTCAGACCTTCAACATACTCTGGGAATATCTCAGCTACTCCCTCAACTCCTTTAGCAGCTGCGGGTTGTATAGGTGTTCCTTTGGGTTCTTTGAATGGAGAATGAATGATCCCTATTGGTTTATACTTTATCTCGTCCATAATTCTCATCTCCTTGTAATGCTATTTCCGATAACGTAAGGTGCCCCCCAATAACTGAACAATAAAAATTACGATTTTCATTCATCCAGCTCAGGAAGCTCTCACCATCCCTCCTTCATAGTATACTTCATCTGGAGTTCTGTATCCCAGGGGACACTATCCTAAAGTACGAAAGTGTGTAAAAAGAGGTAAGGAATTACCAAAAAGTAAAAGCATCATGCTATACTCAACACATCCTATAAAAAAGGTCGTGCCATCATGAGTAGTAAAAAAAGAAAACATAATTCCAAACCTTATGACAACATATCCCCTCAGGAAAGATACTTGCAAATCATAAACCAAGCAAAACAGTTAGTTAGGGATCTTCTACAAGAAGCCCTTGATGAGGAATTCGAATACTTTATGGATTATCCCAAATACTCAAGAGATAACCAAAAAGACAACTACAGAAATGGCTCCATACCCAAAACCATAAAAACCTCCATGGGTGATATGCAAATCAACACACCAAGAGATAGAAACTCTCAATTCGACCCTCATATAATACCAAAAAGACAGACCATATTCGATGACTTAGCTGATAAAGTATTAAGCTTATATTCAAGAGGCATGAGCACATCAGACATAATTGATGAGCTAAAAGACATATATGGCCCTTCTGTAAGCACATCATTAATATCCAAGATAACAAACAGGATAATGCCGATGATAGAAGAATGGAGGTCAAGGCCATTAAGCAAGGTATATGCTATCGTGTATATAGATTGTCTATTCTACAAAGTAAGGGAAGAAGGTCGTGTAAAGACGAAAGCGGTATATGCAGTGCTTGGCATAAACGAAGATGGGGAGAAAGAGATACTTGGATATTGGATAAACGACACAGAAAGTGCGAGCTTTTGGTACAAAGTTCTGAATGACCTAAAGAGTCGAGGAGTAGAGGATATACTGATAATAAGTGTAGACAGTCTCAAAGGGATAGAAAAAGCGATAAAAGGTGTATATCCGAAGTCAGAGATCCAGAAATGCATAGTACATCAGGTTAGAAACAGTCTTAAACACATACCCTGGAAAGAGAAGAAAGAATTTGCCAATGACTTAAAAAGCGTATACAAATCAGAGACAGAAGAGCTTGCGAAAGAGAGATTTGAAGGATTCAAAGAGAAATGGGGGGAGAAATACTGGTATGTGATAAAGAGCTGGGAGGAGAACTGGCAAGAGCTTATGACATACTACAAATATCCGTATGAGATGAGGAGCTTGATATACACGACGAATGCGATAGAGAGCTTAAATAGCATGTTTAGGAAGGTTACGAGAGGTAAGAAAGTATTTCCGAGTGATGAGTCGTTGAGCAAGAGCCTGTATTTAGCATAATAGGGATAGAGAAGAAATGGGCTGGGAAGAAGATGAAAGATTGGGGGATAATTTACGGGCAGCTTAAACAAATTTTTGAAGGGAGGATTTAATTATGTCTAACATGACTTTTACACAG
>JAGHBG010000085.1 GCA_021161105.1 Thermotogaceae bacterium
AAATTTGATTTTAGAAAGTTGAAAGAATAACTATAATAAATATGAGAAGAAGTCAAATTTAGTTATTCGTAGACATTTCAACCAATGTGGGAAAAGGGTCCATATGTTTATGAGTGTTGCAAAAGTGAGTTTGGCAATTATTTGCGTTTTTCAGGAGGGAGTGAATGAGAAGCAAGGATATGAAGGATATGAAAAAAAAGTACGTGACAATAAGAGATATAGCAGAGAAAGCAGGTGTTTCGATAAATACCGTTTCCAGGGCTCTTAATAACAAGCCTGATATTAGTGAAGAAACCAGGAAGAAGATATTAAGGATAGCCAAGGAACTTGGATATGTAAAGAATGTAGCGGCTTCTTCCTTGAGGAGCAGGCGTACGAATATTGTAGGGGTCATCATAGCAGATAGTGCCAACCCTTTCTATGCAGAAGTGCTTAAAGGAATTGAGGTAGCTTCCAGGAAGTATGGCTATCAGATAATCCTTATGAATACGGAAAGAATCTACGAGAATGAAGAAAGAGCGATCGAAGTTCTTCTCCAAAGAAGAGTTGATGGTCTGTTAATAACACCTGTTCAGGACAAAACAGACGATATAAAGAAATTAATCGAAAGAAAAGTTCCTTTTGTTATTGTGGGAAGACACTTTGAAGATTTAGAAGTGGATGAAATCCACAGTGATGAGGTGAAGGGAGGGTATTTGGCAACAAAGCATCTTATAGATCGTGGAAGAAGAAATATACTTATGATTTCTGGATATCTTTTCAAATCTGCCGCATATATGAGGCTTGAGGGATATAAAAAGGCATTAAAAGAGCATGGCATTACTTTTAAAAAGGATATGGTTATCGTTACAGATGTTGATATAGAGGGGGGTTATCGAGCGGTTAATCAGGCAATTGAAAAAGGAATTCATTTTGATGGGATTTTTTGTTACAACGATTTGAACGCTTTTGGTGCGATGAAAGCATTAAAAGAGCACGGATACAGGATTCCTGACGATGTTGCGGTGGTTGGTTACGATGATATTGTCTATTCTTCGCTTGTGTGTCCTTCTTTAACGACAGTCAGAATAAAGAAGTTCGAAATGGGTTTTGAAGCGTTTAAAATGCTTGTACAGAAAATTAAGGGAAGAAGAAAGAGAAGAAAGCGCGTTATACTGGATGTTGAACTCGTAATTCGGGAGAGTAGTTGCTGCTTGTGAGGAAAGTTCTTTATACCGATTTATTAACGTTTATAGTTGATTATTGTTCAATATCTTTTATTTTTTTCTTTGAAGTTGCCTAAACGTTCATGGTATCATTTACGTAACGATACCAATCTTTTGTTAGGGAGGGTGATATTATGAAGTACCGGTTTTTGATGGTTTTGGTATTGATTATCCTTAGTGTTCTTGTTGTTGCTAAAGAAAAGATTATTGTAAATTCCTACATGTCTGATCCAGCACCAAGGAAGGTTTTTGCAGAAGTTGTGCACATGTTTGAAGAAAAGCATCCGGAATATGATGTGGTTGTAAACACGTTTCCACATGAGGATTTCAAAACTCTTCTTAGAACCTGGTTGAATTCTGACGAAGCTCCTGACGTTGTTACATGGTTTACCGGTGAAAGAATGAGGTATTTTGCCAGCAAAGGTCTTATAGAACCGATGGATGATATTTTTGCTCCTAAAGCGTTTGAAGATTATTTCCCAGATTCATTCAGAAGTGCTTGTGAATACAAAGGAAGAATCTACTTCATCCCCCAAAGTTGGTACTGGTGGGGTGTCTACTATAGGAAATCAATCTTCAAGAAGTATGGACTTACTCCACCAAAAACATGGGAAGAATTCATAAAAGTTGCTGAAAAGTTAAAGGAGAACGGGATAACTCCTATAACTCTCGGAACCAAGTATCTCTGGCCAGCTGCAGGATGGTTTGATTACCTGGATTTGAGAGTTAACGGTTTGGATTTCCATGTGAAACTCACTGCTGGAGAAATTCCATACACTGATCCAAGAGTTAAAGAAGTATTCAAATACTGGAAAGAGCTAATTGACAAAGGATTCTTCCTTGAGAATCACTCCTCTTACACATGGCAGGAAGCAGCTGCATTCCTTTTTAGGGGCGAAGCAGGAATGTATCTTATGGGACAGTTCATAAAAGATGTTGCACCTGCTTCTGTAAAAGATGATCTTGATTTTTTCAGATTCCCCGTTATAAATCCAAAAGTTGGCTTGTATGAGGAAACACCAATAGATGGATTTATGATACCAGCAAAGGCCAAGAACAAAGAGGGGGCTAAAGTTTTCCTTAAGTTCATAGCTGAGAAAGATGTCCAGGAATACTTTGCCAAGAAACTGGGTAGACTCGCAGCAAACAAGAATGTAAAACCTGTGGATGATCATGCTGCAAAAGGTTTGAAAATGATACTTGAATCCAATGGTGTAGCTCAATTTTATGACAGGGATACAAACCCAGAAATGGCAACGGCTGGAATGAACGGATTTGTCGAATTTATGATTTATCCTCAAAGACTTGATCAGATACTTAATAATCTCGAGAAAGAAAGACAGAGAATATTCGGAAAGTGATTTATGGGGAGGCAGTTGCCTCCCTCTCTTTCTCATAACAAAAAATAAATTTAAATTTAGCGTCTGAAAAAGGAGGAATACCTTCGTGCTATCGAAGAAACAGTGGGTTCCATACGCTTTTTTAGCTATTCCATTAACTCTTTATTTTATCTGGGTAATTTTTCCTATAATACAAACCGTAATTCTAAGTTTCACGGACTGGGATGGTGTTAGTGCCAAATTTAATTTCATAGGATGGAAGAATTACTTAAGACTCTTCTCGGATTCTTACTTCTGGCTTTCCCTTAAAAACAACATAAAATGGCTAATATTTTTTGTTATAGTTGCCATTCCTGCAGGGTTAGGAATGGCTATGCTTTTGGATCAAAAATTTCCTGGAAACAAAGTTTTTAAAACTCTTATTTACCTTCCGATGACCCTTTCTTTTGTTGTCATAGGACAGATATGGTCCTGGATTTTGGAGCCCAGGCATGGGGCTTTAAATGAGTTTTTAAGGGCAATTCGATTGGGAAGTTTGGCTAAGCCCTGGTTAAGTGATCCAAACATTGTTACTTACGCTCTTATAATGGCTGCTTTGTGGAGGCAGATAGCATATGCGATGGTGTTGTTTCTTGCAGGACTGAAAAATGTTCCTTCAGAGCTTGTAGAAGCAGCTTATGTGGATGGTGCTAATGCATGGCAGAGATTTTGGTATATCATCCTTCCGGCTCTCAGGCCTGCAATGATCATAGCCATAACTGTGAACATAATAGACTCTTTAAGAGCTTTCGATATTGTTTATGTTATGACAAGAGGTGGGCCTTTCTATTCATCCAGCGTCCTTGCTAATTACATGTACATACATTCTTTCCACAACTATAGAATGGGGTACGGTTCTGCAATAGCTGTTATACAGTTTTTGATTACACTGGGCTTTATAG
>JAGHBG010000016.1 GCA_021161105.1 Thermotogaceae bacterium
ATTAAAGGAGAAATTATTGATACAAGGAAAGCTAAAACAAAAGAATTTTTTAAATAAGAGAAGTATCCATCATTTATAACTTCCTTTACAGGTTCAAAAGAAAATTGAGTTACTGATAACATATCTGGATAATCAGTAAAGGCAGTGAGAATCAATGAAACAACAACTGCTGCTGAAAATAAAACAGAATATATCAATATAACACAAAAAAAAGGATTAAAAGTTACCTTAAGAGCCCAGAGTTTATTTGACCTGGAAAATTTTACTCTTGTAAGGAGCCAGATTAAAACTATCCCGGAGGGAATGGATTTGAAATGAGTTACAAAAAACAGCAGGGAATATAAAAGCAGCAGGAAGATCTCATTTTTAACAAACAAAAAAATCGTACCAAGAATTATCTCAACAGGATTCTTATCTATGAAAAACCAAAAAATAAAAAATTAAAATCCAATAAGTCGCACGGTATTTTCTCTACTTCTAAAAAACCAGAAGGATGTAATGAAGAAAACAATAAGAACACTAACGACAGAGTATGCAACAACCGTTTCAATGTTTTGGGACAATGAAAAGACCTTATAATTTAATATCCCCAGAGTATAAAGATTTCCGAAGCCACCCCATTTGGTTATCGCATTCATAACAGGAGCTCCGCCATCGGCAAAAAGAAACGGTATTGTAAAAGAATGGAAGAATTTGACAAAATGCATCAAAAACCACCCAGAAATTGTTGGAGCAAGGTAAGGAATGACTATGCTAAACAATATATCATGCTCTTTTGCACCATCCAATCTTGCTGCTTCAAATATCTCGTCGGGTATCTCATCTATAGTCGCAAGAAAGGAAAGAGTAATTATAGGCAAATATACCCAATTATTAACGAGAAGCGTCCACAAAAATGCAGCCACATGATTTGTCGTTATGTTTACATTAAGCCTTAAAAACCGAGAAACTATGGATTCCCCACCTATTCCGTATATGGAGAACCTCAACGACAAGGTTGCCAGATACATTGGTGTTGCCCATGGTATGAATATGATGGAATATAGCAATCTTCGCCTGTTTCTCAAAAACCAGGAAATCAAAAGAGCGGAAAATATTAAAAGTGACGATGATACAATTGCCCAGAGGAAACTTATCTGAGAAGAGTATATAAAAGCCTGATCTTTTATAGCAATCGCTATTTCCTCTGGTGGTGTATATAAAACAGCCCATATTAGGGGGAAAAACTTATAAAACAATATAAGGGAGAGCGAAAGCCCTCCCAAAGCTATCCATATTAACGCCATTGATTAATTACTTTTTCCGCTGCATCTGTCAGTTTCTCAATATTTTCCTCACCACTTGTAAGTCCTGACAGCATTGTGCGAACTGCTTCATAGAACGGTGCTGTTAATTTTGTTACCGGAAGTGGTCGAGCATATTTACTGTATTCATATATCTTTTCAAACATTTTATCGTAGCTCTTTAGAGTTTCAAAAGCTACTTTGTTGGATGGAAATTTATACATTTTTCGGCAAAATTCTTCCTGGATGCTTTCTCTGCTCAGAAACTCCAGAAACTTTTTCACTTCTTCAGAAAGTTTTCCTCTGGGCACAACAAAACCCTTATAATCCAGGTTAGCTGATAAATACTCTCCAGCGGTTTCTATATAGGGGACGTCGACAATATCCACATTTATGTTCTTTTCCTTCATGACGGGTATCATGAAGCTTCCTATCATTACAATTCCAGACTCGCCTCTCATGAATGCAGAAGTCAAGCCCTTTCTGTCCAGTGGAAGATTTTTTATTTCGTGGAAAAGCTTTATATAAAAATTCAACGTTTTTCTTGTAGCTTCATCCTTGAATGTAAAATTTTTATCTAAAACAAATCGATTGTGATTGAAGGTTCTGTAGAATACCAGATAGAAATATGTTCCATAAATGGGAACCAGGAATCCCCTTTTTAATCCAGCATTGTTGGCTATTTCTACCAATTCCTCAAAAGTTGGATTAGCTGGTATGTTAATTATATCTTTGTTGTAAAGGATCACACCACCAACATCGAAATAAAATGGCAGGGCATAAACTCTTCCTTCATAGGTGAAAGCTTCCTTTGATTTATCAGAAAGCCTTAAGAGATAATCTCCGCTGACGGGCTGCAAATAATCTATAACTGACATCAGATTATCACTTTTTATTAATACAAGATCTGGTAGAAACTTTGAAGAGGCTCTCGCCGTTGTCATAAGTTTTTTTTCCGTTTCTCTTACATAACTCACCTCTACTTTTATGCCTGTTTCTTTTTCAAACTCCTCCGCTAAACTTCTGAACAAATCCTCCCCTTCCCAGGAAAACCAGACTTTTATAGCAGAAAATGAAAAAGCAACTATTAAAAAGAGTGCCGCAACCGTTAAAAGCTTTTTCATAAATCATTCCCCCTTTTCACGTATTGATGTCTATTAGTATAGCTTCCTTTTCGAGTTTTTATGATATCATATAGAACAAAAGCCCGTCAAAATTAACAGTAGGGGGGGATGAAGGTGGAAATTGTCAGGGAACTTGAAAATTATTTAGACAAGCTTGTAAATGATTATCAAAGCTTGAAGGAGGAAAACGAAAAACTCTGGCAAGAACTGGAAGATGCCCAGGCAAAGATAGAAAAGCTTGAAGAAGAGAAAAGCAGGCTTGAGGAACTCCTGGAAGAGCAACAAAAGTCTCTCAACAGAATGGTTGAAAGACTTCAGAATCTACTATCCTCAACATCAGAGCTTCCAGCAGATCAGGAGATGATGTGGGGTGGCAACCAAGCTGACGGTTGAGTTTGCGGGCAAATTGTACTCCTTGAAAGCCGATGAACCACCAGAAATAGTTAATGAGGTGGAGAACAGGATTAAAAAAATTTTAGAAGATTATGAGAAGCTAACCGAGGAGTTTACCCTCGACGAAGTGCTTTTTGCTGCATTAGCTAATGTGGTATTGCAACAGATTGAAACGGAAAGCAAAATGAAGGAAATAGTTCAAAAGCTTAAAGGATGGTCATATGAAGATAGGGCTCTTTGATTCTGGTGTTGGAGGAATATCAGTTTTAAGAAAGCTTGTGGATTTTTTTCCACAGTTTGATTATGTTTATATTGCAGATACTGCGAACTCGCCTTATGGAACAAAGAACGATAACTTACTTTTCCAGCTTGTTAAAAACATCTTAAATTTTCTCGACTCAAAACAAGTGGATATTATCGTAGCTGCATGTAACACGGCAGATTCCGTTGTAAAACAATGTTTGAAAGAAAACTCGGACACTTTATATGTTAGCATCATAGACAATGTAAAAAGAATAGTTAAATCCGATAGAATAGGTATTGTGGCAACGGAAAACACTATCAAGTCGAAGGTTTACGAAAAAACTTTAGGAAGTTCTGTTGTTTACAGAAAATCTCTGCAGTCTCTTGTAACAGCTATTGAGAGAAATTTTGCAAATAAAGAACTGATAAAAAACATAATCAAAGAAACCCTTAAAGGCATAAACGAATTCAACGTTAAAGAGTTGATACTTGGATGCACTCATTTTCCCTTAGTTTATGATATCTTTGAGAAGCTTTTACCAGGTATCAAAATCGTTGATCCAGCAAATGGAATTATTGAATATATGAAAGAAAAATTTGGTGAAAGGAGAAATGGTAAAAACAATTTACCAAAAGTAGAATTTTACATAACGGGCAATCCGATCACTTTTGAAGAAAATATGAAAAATTTCATAAATCTCAGCAGTATTAAATCCTCAATAAGGAAGGTTGGTTTTGGTGGTGTTGAAAGTGAAACAGGTATTCATAATCTCCGGGCTTTCCGGTGCAGGTAAAAGTAGCGCATTAGGCTTCTTTGAAGATACAGGCTTTTTTTGCATGGATAATATCCCACCAAGAATTCTTCCTGATGTGATTTCGCTCATAATGCAATCTGGAATTGATAAAGCCGCGATGGTAGTGGATGCACGATCCGAAGTTTTTGGAGATTCCATTGAAAAGATTAGAGAGCTGAAAGCTATTTATGAAAACATAATAAAAATTATATTTTTAGAAGCCAGTGAAACTTCTATTTATGAAAGGTATGCATTAACAAGAAGAACTCATCCCCTTGGTATGAACATAGAAAAGGCGGTTAAAAAAGAAAGAGAAATCCTTGCATCCATAAGGGAAGAAGCAGATGTTATTGTAGACACAACAAACCTTTCACCAAGGCAACTCAGAGAAAAATTGCGAAAAGTCCTTGAAGAAAGCTACGGAGAAGAATTTGTGTTTACATACAGGCTCCAGAGCTTTGGTTTTAAATACGGTGCACCACTTGATAGTGACTTCATCTTCGATGCAAGATTTTTTCCAAACCCTTACTACATTCCAGAACTTTCCCAAAAAACAGGGCTCAATAAAGAAGTGAAAGATTATCTGAGTAAATTTAAGAATATTGCTTCATACATTGATAATATTATTAA
>JAGHBG010000078.1 GCA_021161105.1 Thermotogaceae bacterium
ATTTACCCGGATTAAGGTTAGTACCGATAATAGTTGCCTCTTATTATTTTGTGTTTCTATATAGTTTTCCCGTGAATTTAGAATTTTACTTGAAGAAAACTCATATTATCTCTCTTGGAACAATTTTAGCAGGAGCAATAAATATATTTCTCAATTATATCTTCATACCTACCTTTGGATATAGTGCTGCAGCTTTTACAACTCTCGTCTCTTACATTTTCTTGTTTGCTTTTCATTATTTTAATGCGCGAGTCTTATTTAAGAAAAATCTCTTTCCACTGCGTTATTTCTTATATGGAATGCTGATCATTTTTGGGTTCATAACAGTCTTTTATATGTTTGTATCAAAACCGTTTATCAGGTATTCTATCATCTTGATTAGTACACTCATCACTCTGAGGTTTTTGAAAAAGAATGTGATTGATCAATCTCAATAATAAGGATATTACTATGTGAAAGTCAATGATAGTCGTAAGAACAGTGTGTATGGCAAAATAAAAATACAGCGAGTGTCAAGATAAAAATCCAGCGGTAGGAAAAAGAAAAAGATCATTGCCAACATGCGGGGTAAAAAAATTAAGCCTTAACGCTCAAATGTTCCAATCGGTAACCCAAAGCTGTTTGAAAAAATCCAGGAAAACCTGACCAAAGCAAAACCAACTTCTCAGATTATAAAAGGAAACTAAAGGACGAATTTGTAGATTCTTTTTGCACTCATGATAATTGGCTGTATGAAGTTGTGATAGTGTACACAGGGAAATGCTTCAGTTCTTCTCTTGAGCTGTACTACAACGAATACCTTTTCAATTTGTTAAAAAATCCTGTTATTTTTTAATGGTTATAAACAATAAAAACCGGAGTTACTTCATAGTACAATATTGTAGATGCGATCACCATGGATAACCAGCCGATTGGATGAAGTCCAAATTTGTTTTTCCCAATATGTACATCTTTGTTTCGTTTGCTTTTGTTGATTCGTGATGGATTCCGGCCAGAGAGAGATATAAGTATTTTCTCGCAGACAACTGCATTATGTTTAATGTCTTGAACAATTGTCCTCACAGAAAGATGGCAGATATTGTTGGCTGCTACTGGTTTCTGAGACGTTCTATATTCCGTGTGCTATATTTTTCTTAACACGCAGTGGATCTTTAGTGATTAAACAGTTTTATTGAATTACAGAGCTTTTTGGTTCTACTTCAACCAGTTCAATAATCTCACCATTTTCAATCCTGATTATTCTGTAAGCCAACGTGCCGTTTGTTTCAACAGCTCGTTTTGTTGTTATTGCCATTGTATCGAGTGAATAATCTATAGCGTCACTATGACGATGGCCAAAAAGAGCAAGTACTACATTATGATTATTGAAAAGCTCGAGTAATTCTCTTCTTTGTTCTGCTTTTTCAAAGAATACCCATCTGTCATCGTAGAAGTTATGATGACCAAAAACAATTAACTTGTCATTACCAATTTTACGTATTTCATTCCTTATCCACTTTAGTTGTTTATCAGAAACTATACCATTTACAAAACCATAAACAGAATCTGCGGTATTCAGTCCCATGAATTTCCAAGATCCCCATGAGAATGAATAGTAATCAGGCCCAAATATTTCATTCCACAACTCAAGTCCATTTATCTTTCCTGACCGTTGGGTATCATGATTACCTGGAACAATAAAGACAGGATAATCACAATGCTCAATAACTTTTTCTTTTATGAAATTCCAATCTGTTGTATATGAAAGAGCAGATGTTGAAAGGTCTCCCGTTAATAACATAAGATCTGGTTCAACCTCTTTTATATTCTTCAGCAACTCTTCAAAAAGAAGCATATTTTCAGGCTTTTTTGGGATATCAAGATGAGGATCGGTTATGTGAACAATGGTGAGATTTTCATCCAGATTTCCAACACAAACTGAGTTTTCTTCAAGCTGCTTATAAAGACTTTCATTGCTTTCTGCAAACACTTCGATTGAATAAAGTCCATCCTCAATATAATCAGGAATTATGTATGCTCCATCGGTTATTTTGGATATCGGATACTTATCTCCCCTTTTGTTAATGAGTCTTACACTTTTAGGATTAAAACCCTCTTCTACCTTAATTTCAAGAATACGACTGGAACATAATTCAGGCGCACCGAATCTTGGTGAGACAAGCATACTTTTTTCCTCAAAGTTTTCTTCAGAAGAAAGTTTTTCTTTGGGTGTTATTTTTGTTTTCACAATATTCCATCCAAGATTTGTGTGTATGGTGAAACCAAGTGTTTCTTCATTCAGCCAGAAAGGATTTCTGGAAGGAATGACGTTCTCAGTTACAGGGGTTATAGAATAATCAAAAAGGTCCATAACAAATACTTCGATCTCGCCTCTATAATTACTCAAAAACGCAATTTTTGTTCCGCAGGGTGACCAGACAGGAGCAAATTCATTTGCACAGCTGCTTAGTATACCGGTTGTTTTTCCTGTTTTTGTGTTCAGCAATTTGATATCCCAGTTACTGCCGTTCCAGTACTGGAAAGCTATATCATTTCCTGTAGGAGATAACGTAGCTGATTTCCCGTTTTCTATCAGTGTCGTTCGTTCACCAGATGAAAAATTCTGTTTAACTATGAACCATTTTCCTTCTCTTCTTTCTGAATACAAAAGTGCGTCTTTTTCTGGGCAAAGTATAGGATCAAGCTGATCATAGCGATCTGATGTCAAAGGCTTAATTTCTTTTGTTTCTGCATTATATGAATATATTTCCCAATCACTGTCCCGGTCATCAGGAAGGATTCTTCCTGCAAAAAGGAGAAGATTATCTCTTAAATAAGGAAATTCTGCTTCTCCCTGGAATGGAACCTTACTCGAGATATTTCCTTCGACAATTTTGTATATTGCAAGTGGATAGTTCTTCGATCTTGTTCCCTTTTCTTTGTATAAGCTGGCATAAATCATTTCATCGTATGCTGTACCCGATATATTTGAGGAAAAAGACTCCTTATCAGATGAAGTAAATTTTGTAATGGGTTCAATATTATCTGGAAGGTTTAGTTCCTCAGATTTTTCTTCTTCTTCAATCTTTTTCTGTTCTTCTTCTGTCGGGACAAGAAGATCTTTTCTAGCAATTGTTGTAAGGAACAAAACTCTATTTTTTGTGTGAGGTCTAATATCTTCGTCAGTAGTAGGTCTTACATAGAAACCTCCTTCGTTATCCTGTATCAAAACACCCTGAACTGCAGCAAAGCTTCCATCTTCAAGCTCAGAGATATCTATTCCCGCATAATCGTAGAATTTAACCCTCATCCCGGACGAAACATTATCAAAGTCACGATCCGATGGTCCGGTTAACCAGAACCCCCTTGTTATGGTTTCATTGTCAAAATTGCTTATTTTGCCAAAAATCATAACCAGGGATCCTTCAAGATTAACAAGCTGGCTTTTGGCTGAATCTGTAAAAATTATCTCAGGATCTGGTAACGTTTCCCCTTCTCTAATTATCTCAATATTTTCTGGTGATGAAGGCCTTATCACAAGACTGTTGACATCTGTTGTGTATCCAACTGTCGTGAGATTTCCTTTTACCCTTACCAGATCACCTTTTTTTACCTTTGGTTCATTAAATCCAGATGCGTAAACCAAAATACCTGCACTTTTATCAGTTATGGCAAAGTAATTCGCAGCGTTGTGCCAGATTCCAGTACTAACCATTGCTATACCTTCAACCACAACTTCACTGTCAAGATAAATATATTCATCGTTTACCCTTTGTCTTAAATCCTTAATCGTCATGGTTATTGTTTCGCCCTTTTTTGAAGCAACTTTCTCGAGCGCTTTCGCTTTCTTCGCAGATGCCAACGTGAAAATATCATAACTTCCTTCGCCATCAGGCCTGTTCAGCGCACTAAAGAAAATTGTTTTTCCATCTGTCCACAAACTTCTTTCATCTGAGAATGTGTTGAATTGTTCTTCAGGATGTTCTATGCTTTTGCTATCTGGATCCCATCTGTATATATCATATCCACCAAGGGTGTCATCCCTTGCCGAATCGAACCATATTGATCCATCTGGAGATACAAATACAGACCATTCATTACCGGACGTGTTTAAGAAGCTTACATTTTCTGGTGAAGACCATTTGCCATCAACTTTTTCTGATCTCCAGATATCTCTACCACCAACGGGTTCTTTACCATCATAGGTACCTTCAGATGTGAAATAAGCAACTGTTTCATCCGAATTCACCCAAATATCCCAATCCTGTTCATCGGTGCTGAACTCTGGTATAAGAACACCCTCTGTCCATTCGTTCTTTTCCTCATCATACTCTGCTCTATAAAAGTCATAATCTGTATCTGAAGAATATCTTCCAAAATACATTACTAATTTGCCATTATTAGTTATCACACAGGGATTTATTTCATATTCAGTCGTGTTGATACTACCCGGTAACCATTTTGGTTCTGCCCATACACCATTTTCAAATGTAGTGTAATATATATCATAATTTGTTCCTACAAAATAAAATATGCCTTCATGCATCCAGGGCATACGCTCTATTCCTGTAGAACAAAAGGGTAGCATATTAACCTTTATCTGTCCGAATCCAACAAAAGTTAGAAGTGTGACTAAAAGAACCATTATTACTTTTTTATTCCTTTTCATCATTTTCACCGCCTTTTGTCTTTTTGACATTACATTTATTAATGCTCAGTCTAACAGGTTCATTGATTTCTTTGCTTTTATAAGCTGCTAGTGCAACTTTCAAAGCTTCCAGTCCATCTCTACCAGTTGTCAATGGTTCTCTTCTTTCTTTTATAGAATTAATAAATTCCTTTACCAGAGAAGCATCAAAATTATCACCGAAATTTTCCCAGATCACGCCATTTTTGTTTGAGTACACCTTTACCTTCGCATTAAACGCGCTCAACCACAATGAACCCTTTGTGCCAATCAGATGAAGGGTTACGTCACCCCAGTAAGGATGTGCTTTGGGCCTTGACCAGCTACAATCAAGACTCATAAAAGCACCGTTAGAAAGCTTCAGCATAAGCAATCCACAATCCTCAACTGGGATGTCATAAATGAGCGTTTCATATTCTGCCGAAACTTCTGTTATCTCTGAATTTAGTAGCCATCTTATGATATCTACTACATGAACTGTGTGGTCCATAACCGCTCCGCCACCAGATAATTCTTTATTCACAAACCATCCACCGGGCATCCTTCCATGATTTGTTGCTGTTATTGAAAGGATTTTTCCAAGTTTTCCAGCTTCTATTTCCTTTTTTGCCTGTTGTATAGAAGGAGCATATCTAACGGGAAAAGCCATTTGAAAAATCACATTATTTTCTTTAGCAGTTTTTAACATCGAATGTGCATCTTCTTCAGATGTTGCTATCGGTTTTTCGCATAAAACATGTTTCCCGTTTTTCATAGCGAGCTCTGAATATTCTTTGTGCAAGGAATTTTCGGAGGTTACCACTATTGCATCAGAGATATCCACGAGTTCTTTTGGATCTTTAAATAGTTCCAGATTGAATTTATCAGAAGCTTTTTTGACCTTTATAGTGTCACGGTCGTATATACCTGCAATTTTTACTTCATGCAATGATTTTAGCTGTCTTATATAACTATAACTGTGCATGTGGGCTATTCCCAGGAAACCTATTCTCAGCATTTACAGCACCTCCGTAAGCTTAACAGGTTTCCCTGTTTCTGCTGATTTGTTAGCCGCCAAAGAAATCTTAAGTGCTTCGATTGCTTCGTTTCCATCAACAGGTACTTCGTGTTTCTTTTCTACGGCTTTAATGAACTGTTCAATATGATGTTTATAAGGATCTGTACCCAAAGGAGTGGTATTCGAAAAAGCTAGATGAACCTCAGATATTGTTTGTATTCTCATGGTGAAATCCTCATCGCTGTCATAGGTTATCATGCCTTCCGTACCTACGAATTCAAAGGATGTTCTGAATTTGGAAGGGGCATTTTCTGGTTCTGCCCAGCTACCTTCAACATGAGCTAGTGAGCCATTTTTAAATCTGATTATTGCCAATGCGTGATCTCTATTTTCTCCTGGATGTGATGGGGTTTTCTTTATTGTTCTCGCCGTTACGCTTTCAACCTCACCGAAAATTGTTCTCAGGAAATCAAAGTCATGAATAGAGAGATCAACAAGCACTCCCCCGCTTTTATCCAATTCATTAAACCAATTGTTCCAGCCGTGATTTGGAAAAACTCCACCTCTGTACATTCTTGCCATTACAGCTTTACCTATTACACCGCCTTCCAGTAAACTTTTAGCCTTTGAATATGCCTCAAAAAATCTCACGACATGATTGACACCCAGCAAAACATCGTTTTCCTTGCACACCTTAACCATTTCTTCTGCATCTTCTATACTTAGAGCTATTGGTTTTTCACAAAAAACATGTTTTCTATTTTTTGCTGCTTCAATGACAAGATCTTTGTGAGTATCTGTAGGGGTACATATGCTGACGATTTTTATTTCTTCGTCCTTTAGTATTTCATCTATAGATGCTATCTTTGCGGATGCAATCTCAGCGCATTCTTTACTTTGTTGTTCAGAAAGGCTTGCTACTGCCTTAACATTAATTCCTTTCAGTTCTTTGTAGGCTTTAGAATGTATTTTTCCCATCATTCCACAGCCAATAATCCCTACATACATAATTTTTCCCTCCAAAATGATTTTTATATTTTCTGTGCAATTTTCTCCATGCTAAGAAAATCGCTTTCTTTCAAATTTAGTTCCTGAATTACCATGTTTAAGTAGTTTCTTTTTGATACCTGCTTTGCTATGTGAGAATCAGTTCCGTAAGAAAATGTAACTCCTGAACGTTTCATAATATCCAGTATCATCAGTCGTGGTGTCTCGGATTGTTCATGTATTTCCAGCGCAATATCGTTCTCAACAAGATCTTTCGCTAACGCTGAATACCAATCAGCAGTAAAATATTTTTCTATAATGTAGTGTTCTATCTCTCTTTTCTTCTTGAAGCTCAAATCCCTATCGATAAAGGGAGAGAGAGGAAGGTAACCTTCAACATGCCCCAGAATAGTAAACCCACCTTTTTTGACATTTTTGCTCACGATTTTTTTATATGTTTCCCAGTATTCATCAAAATTTGCCTCTTTCAATGGAACTTTGTGCAAACTGGCAATTACATATTCAATTTGTGGTCGCTTATAGGGGAGCAGTATTCCGTCTTTGCCAAGTCCTGTCTCTGCACCCAGATACACAGTTATTCCAGCGCTTTTTGCTTTTTCTCTAAATGAGTTGAATTCATTGATATAATTTTCTGAAAGATCTATGCTATGCGAATGTCCCAGTTCAAAATGATCTGATACACCACAGATATCTACGCTGCCTTTTAGTGCTTCAAGAAGATCGTTGAAACTCATTTCTCCATCGGAATGTTTTGTGTGAAGATGATAGTCAAATTTTGTTAAATTCAATTGCTATACCTCATTTCTTTAGTGATTTACCGTCAAAGTGTTCGAATGTTCCAATATTCAGCAAATCCAGTGTTGTGGGAGTTATATCCACAAGAGATCCTTTTTCTATAGTTTTCTTTGCATCATTGATACCTTTGAACATGAATATCGATGGTTCCTCGTGGTGGGTTCCATGGTAACCAAAGAAAGAACTTGGTTCCCTTGATTTCAATCCGGTTGAATATCCTTTTTTGAAGCAAAAAGAAAGATCGGCATACTCAGGATTGTGCATGCTTTTCATTTCTTCTTTTGTATACACCCTATCTATGACCTTAAACTTTTTGAGTATATCTGCCAACAATCCTATTTTTTCTTTAGCTTTTTCAGATACCGCATAGATTGGAACTGTTGGAAATCTTAACATCAATATATCTGTATCGTATGAAACATGTTGTTCTACTTTCCCTATCTCGACTTTTAGATCAAGAGCTCTGGCAACTTCGCTTATCCTTAAATCTATTGGATTATTGGCCAGCGTCATAGAATGATCGGAAGTTATTACAATTACAAATTCTCCCAATTTCTTCTTCAGATAATCATAAATGAGCTGAAGCTCTCTATCTGTCTTTTCGAGTTCCTCTATTGTTTTAGGATGTATGGGTCCATAACGGTGACCAATAGAATCGAGAGACTGATAAAGGCAGAAAATTGCATCATATCTCTTCTCTTCCATTTCCTTTTCCAAAACTTTTCTTATTTCTTCAGACTTATTGCCATTGACCTGTACATGTTTAACTCCCTTTCTATGCTCAAGCATAAAATGCTGAATAGAGAGAATATTGTAATTGTTCTTATACAAAAAATCTGTTATGGGGGGACTTTTCAGGTCTCTAAGCATGCCTTTAATCTTTTTTTCTTCTTTATCAAACACCATGTTTGAAGATATCCCATGTTTTTCAGGATATACTCCCGTCAGGATAGTACTCATCATGGGTGTGGTTAAAGTAGGAAAACACGATCTCATATCTACTACACTTGATCCCATTTCTGCAACACTATCTAAAAAGGGAGTCTCAGTCTTTTCGAGTACCTCAGGTCCCAGAGAGTCTATGGTGATAAACAACAGCGGTGTATTACTCACTTTAATTCCACCTTTGAAACAACAGGTAGGTGATCAGATGCATACGAAGAAACGGTAAAAACATCGATTATCTCGAAATAATCGTTTACAAATATATAGTCGATTTGCGGTCCTGGTCTGTTTGCTGGAATTGTATGTAAATCTTTATTTAGAGAGTGATTCACAGAACTAAAATGATCAAAGAGTTCAGGCACACCATACTTCAGATCGAAAAATTCTACATTAAAGTCCCCGGCAATAATCGCTGGCTTGTCTTTGTAATCATAGTAAACTTCCAAAATTCCCCTTAATTCAGTCTGAACCTCCATGATGCCTCCAAGTCCAAGATGTGTGCCCATAACAACGATTTCTTTACCTTCAACTTCAGTGATAATGACAGCACACCCTCTATTC
>JAGHBG010000046.1 GCA_021161105.1 Thermotogaceae bacterium
AGTTTGGAGATATTCCAATAATCATAGTTTCTACGCTCGACCAGGCAACTGATAAACGTAAGGGATTCGAAGCAGGAGCTAATTTTTACCTTGTAAAACCTGTTAAGCCAGCTGTACTGATAGAAACACTTCGAATGGTTTTAGAAGTGGAGTGATGTGTTATGAAGTTCTCAGCTGAAGATCTCGAGATGCTTCAGGAAGTTGTTAAGGAAGTCCCTGATATTTTAGAAAGTTTAGAACAGGGCATTCTTAACCTGGAATCCTCTCCGGATCAAGAAGTTGTAAACACAGTGTTCAGAGCGTTTCACTCGCTCAAAGGACTTGCAGGATTTGCGAATGTTATTCCAGTTGTGGAATTATCTCATTCCATGGAAGATTTACTGAAGGAAGTCAAAAATGGGACTATCGCAGTGAAGCCTGAGCTGGTTGATGTTCTTTTGGAGAGTTTAGATGTCTTGAAACTGATGTTTTCCAAAATTAACGAAGCGCTTCTTAGCATGCCCGAAGATTCGGTAGAGGAGATGGAAATAGAACTGGAAAATTTTGGTGAAAAGGAGTTGATAGCGCAAGCTAAGAAATTTCTTGGTAAGGAGAAAAATGTTGAAGAAGAGTCAAATATCCGCTCTGAACAAATTGAAAGTGCTCAAAAGGAAAGTCAATTGATGATTTCAATGGAAGAAAGTCTCAAAGATTTCGTTTCCGAACTCTCTGAAAACATTAACGAAGCAGAATCAGCGCTTTTAGAATACGAAGCAAACAAGAATCAAGAAAATATCAACAGTGTAATGAGAGCATTTCACAGTATCAAAGGGGGAGCACGCTTGTTGCTTTCTTTTGCTCCACCTCAGACAATATCGGAAACTCTATTGCAAATCGAGAATCAATCGCATTCGTTGGAAGCACTTTTACACGATGCTATGGAAAAGAAAAGAAATTTGTCAGAAGAAGAAATAGAGTCTGTCTACAGGGGACTTGATCTTATTAAATCTCTAACTGAAGCTTTGTTATCTGAACCCTCTGTAAAGGAAGAAAGCATGTCAGAATCTGAAGAGCATGAAGAAAAACTACCAAAACAAGAATATCTTCAAACTTTTGAAGCCTTTGTTAATATAGCAGACCAATTTATAGAATTCATTGGATATTTGATAAAAGGTGAGAATCAAAAACCTGAACATATCCGCAAATTAGCCGAACCTTTAAAGGTGGGATTGCAGAAATTAGAAGAGGCAAATATGATTAGTATGATAGATTCTATTGTTGAAAGTGCTCTCACCCTCAATCTTTCTGAGCTGAAAAAGGAAAGAGAAGAATTTGCCAGATGGCTTGATGAAAAAAAGAAGAAAGTAGGTTTACAAGCCTCTCAAAATAGAGAAGTTAGCCTTACCTCCTCAGGGCCAACGAAGAAGTTGATGCAATTTCAAACGATCAAGGTCAGTCATGAAAAATTGGATAAGATGATGAATCTGGTTGGGGAGCTTTTGACGCTCAAAAATGCGTCTTTCTCTCTTTTACGCAAAGTGGAGGAAAGTGCGCCACATCTTACACACGATGTCAAAAACCTTGCAGGAAATCTTGGAAGATTGGCCTATGATTTTCAAAGTGTGGTAATGTCCGTAAGAATGGTTCCTATCGCTGAACTTTTCAACAGATACAAGCGAGCTGTTCGGGATCTTTCACGCTCTCTGAAGAAAAAAGTAAATCTTATAATTGAGGGAGAAGATACAGAACTCGATAAGTCCGTTATTGAGATGTTGGTAGATCCGATGACTCATATTATCAGAAACGCTATAGATCACGGAATAGAACCTCCGGAAGAAAGAAAAAAGAAGGGTAAGTCTGAAGAAGGAATGCTCTTTTTAAGAGCTTACTACAAGGGAAGTTACGCTTTTATAGAAATTCAGGATGATGGAAAAGGTATTAATCCTCAAGAGATTAGAAGTAGAGCAGTTGATCGAGGCCTGATATCAGCTGAAGAGGCTTTGAAAATACCTGATTCTGAAATTATAAACTACATCTTCGAACCTGGATTCAGCACCGCTAAGGCTGTTTCGGACATATCAGGACGTGGTGTAGGAATGGATGTAGTGAAAACCAACATAGAATCGATCGGAGGTAGGGTCTTTGTAGATTCAACAGTAGGAAAGGGAACGAAAATCATCCTGCGTATACCACTTTCTTTGCTCTTGATCAGGGGTTTGATGATTCGAATTGGAGAAGAAAGGTACATTGTCCCATTAGAAGTAGTGAAAGAGACCTTGAAAGTACCAAAAGAAAAAATCCACAAATATTCTGCAGGTTTATTAGTGGATGTGCGTGGAGAAACGCTACCTGTAATTTTTGCTGAAGAGATACTTAGTCAAACGGATGTGAAACTGGAGAGCAAGGATTTTCCTTTTGGTTTGGTACCTTTATTAATTCTTGAAGATTCCGGGATACGTTATGCTTTGGTGGTCGATGCATTTTTAGACGAGGGTGATTATCTTGTGAAATCAATACCTGAGTATGCTAAAGCTGGAAACATCGTTTCTGGTGCCACTGTTATGGGAGATGGTTCAATTGTATTAATAATTAATCCTGCATTTTTTGTAGGTTGGTGATCTTATGGCTCAGACCGTGGTGTTTGCAAACAGGAAAGGTGGGAGTGGTAAAACAACACTTGCATTCAATGTTGCCAGCTTACTAGCTGATAGTGGAAACAGGTGTCTGCTTGTAGACATGGATTCCCAGGCACATGCGACTGTACATGCGGGCCTGGAGCCCTTCAAAATAACTTTCGGTGTTTATGAAGCTCTGGTAAACTTCTTAGAAAGCCAGCAAGCAGTTCCAGATTCTATTATTTCCTTAAACACTAATTTTTCAATTTTACCGGCGAATGAGAAGCTTTCCGCTCTCGAACTGGAGCTTAAAGATATAAAAAATAGAGAGATTGTTCTCAAGGATTTCCTGGTGGAGTTAGAATCGGAATTTGACTATATCATCATCGATACTCCACCTTCACTTGGTCTGGTCACGATAAATGCTCTTGTTGCTTCGCAATATCTTGTAATACCTGTGAAGACAGACTTTCTTTCGCTTGTAGGTTTATCTCAGATGATGAATGATTATTATCGTGTTAATGCTTTATTGAATCCGGAACTTAAGTTTTTAGGAATAGCACCCATGATTTTTGATGCCAGAACACGAATATCTAAAGAAGTATTGAATCAGCTGGAATCTACCTTCGGACCGAATCGATTATTTACACCTATTAGATCAGATGTAAAGGTAATGGAAGCTTCAGGGCATGCTTTGCCAGTGCACAAATATTGCCCTAAATGTCGAGCAACGCAAGATTTGAAAATTTTCGTTGAAGAACTTGCAAGGAGGATTAATAACAATGGCTAAAGCGTTGGGAAAAGGACTGGATATTTTCTTTCCTCAAAAATATGAAGAAAGTTTGTTTCAAAAAGCATTGGCCTGTGATGAAAATGGAGAATATATCGAAGCTTTCCATTTATATATGTGTGTGGCAAAAATGATGGGGAAACTTCGTTCAAAAGCTTTGAATAATGCTGCTGTGATTTTAGCAGAAAAAGGATTTTTGAAAAGAGCGAAAGAATTACTGCAAACAGCTTTTTCAGAGGATCCTGAAAATCCTGATGTACGAGAAAACTTGCGATTACTTCAGGAGGGCGATGATGAATGATCGTGGGCATAGATTTTGGTACCACGAACTCGCTTGTAGCGTATGTGACGCCAAAACATAAACCAGAAATTATTCCCAACGAGAGAGGATCTCGGTTAACTCCTTCCGTTGTTTATTTTAAAAATGAAAAACAGGTTCTGGTGGGAGAACTTGCCAGATCACAAATGCTTGCGCGTCCGGAACAAACGATCTTGAAGGTTAAGCGTAAGATGGGAACTGAACATCGATACAAAGTTTTTGGGAGAGATTACACACCTTCTGAGATAGGTGGGCTTATTCTTAGAAAATTGAAGAAATATGCTTCTGATTTCCTCGGTGAGGAAGTAAAACAAGCTGTTATCACAGTTCCAGCTTATTTTGATGATAATCAACGTCATGGTGTTCTGCATGCAGCTCGC
>JAGHBG010000129.1 GCA_021161105.1 Thermotogaceae bacterium
CAGCAATTCCTATTCTAAGATTCAAATTTTTAAAGAAGAATACTAAACCTGTCTCTATTTCAATTCCATTGGTTTTATAAGAAAGAGGTTGGGCCAGCAAAAATCTTACAAAAACATTTCGAATTCTCAGTTTTATAGGAAATCCTGAATACATCATTCCCCATATAATTCCTGCCCCTATTTCTACATCAATTTTTCCGTGAACAGTTATATCTTTTTTCTCTGCAACATTTCCATATTTAACTCTTAGGGTGGCGTTCCCTGGCTTTGTTGCTATTACATTGCCGTCTTTTACTTCTATAGAATCTCCTACAACAGTTATCTCTGCCTCATTCGGATTAATGTCATGCCAAACTTTTCCAATGAGAGCCTTTATTTTTATGGGAACCTTCGAACCCTCCATTATTGTTCCTGGGATATCCACTTTCAAGAAATCAACTTTTACATTTGCGTTATGTGGTGGCTGAACTGGAGCAACTCTCTTTTTTTTTTTTAACGCCTTCACATACAAGCTTATCAGCTCCAAGTTTTATAACTGTAAGAGCAGAATCAAGATCGATCTTTCCCGCTGTGTATTTGTTTATCGCTTCTTTTATATCTTTCAAAGCTGGACCGCTACATTTCTTTCCATCAAGCAGAGCTTTAATGTTCTTATATGAAGCTTCGCTTATTTCTCCATTATCAAATGTTTTTAGAACTTCCATCCTTAATTTTTCCATCTTTCCAGCAATGTTCGATACTACTTTTATATCTCCCTTTCCTTTCATAACGGGATGCTGCTGGTCTTGTGAGAGTTTTGATACCTGCTCTTTTACATATTCATATAGCTCTCCTGATTCTATTCAGCCGTCTTTGTCCTTATCAGCTCCTCCTTGAATGGCTTTTACAAGAGAGACTGTAAAGAGCCCTCCACTTCCATCTGGCATCTCTCTTGATATTTCGTTTCCTGAACTTGATGTTATTATCACCTGATCTCCCTGCGCATGTAAAGCTTCTTTTTGTATCCTTACAGCTCTTAATGGCCTGCCCTTTACCATGGCTCCTGAGTAGCATGCATCTATGAGCCAGACTATTTTTCTGTTTCTTTCTATGTACCGCTCAAGTCTTTCAAATGGAATCCATGTGTAGGAGTCTTCCGGATCGGCATCAGCTGGGATGAAGTAAAACTTTCCGTCTTTACTTATTCCGTGACCTGCATAGTAAAAGATCAATGTGTCGCTCTCTGATGAACTTTTTACTCATTTTCTGAATTCCCTTATAAATTCATCAGTTGTAGGGTTTTGAAGGAGCACTATTTGTGAGTCAGGGATTTTTGACAGAGCATTTTTCAGGTTAAGAGCGTCTTTTTCAGCAAGGGGAAGAGGCAGGATTGAGGCGTCGTCATAGGAAGATTCGTATATAATGAGAGCTTTTATAGTTGAAAAGCCTACGAATGCAAACATGAAAACTCCAAAAAGGGTTATAAGAGCAATCAGCTTTCTCATAAATGATCACCCCTTGAAGATGATTGCTTACAACCCTTGCCAAATATTGCATAGAATCTTTGCTGCTCTTAATTATATCACCTAAGACGAAGGATTTTATATGTTAAAATTGAAGCAAAAGGAGGGATCATGCATGGAGCTCTTTGGGACAGATGGAGTTAGGGGTGTTGTAAACGAGTTTCTAACCCCGCAGCTTGCCTTTAAATTAGGAAACGCTGTGGGGAGAGTTTATGAAGAAGAAGCAGTCCTTGTTGCAAAGGATACAAGAAAAACGGGAGACATGCTTGAATCAGCTTTAGCTGCAGGCCTTGCTTCTGCTGGTAAGGATGTGAAGTTGTGCGGTGTTCTCCCAACTCCAGCTCTTGCCTTGTTATCAAATAGAATGAAAACACTGGGAATAGTTATATCAGCTTCTCACAACCCTCCTGAGTTCAACGGGATAAAAGTGATTATGAACGGGTACAAGCTTTCTGACGAGCTTGAAAGAAAGATAGAAGGACTTTTTGAAAAGGAAGAGCTTGTTTCTTACAAGAATGTAGGAAGAGTACAGCGTTTTGATAAGGCGTTCGATATTTATACAGGGGAAATTTTGAGTATGTTCAGCGATCTTGATTTAAAAGGTTTTAAGGTGGATGTTGATGTTGCAAACGGTGCAGCTTACAGGACCACTCCCTATGTTCTTGAAAAGCTTGGAGCTGATTTAGAAGTGCATTTTAATGAACCTGATGGGATAAATATAAATCATGAATGCGGTTCAACGAATATAGATGTTCTTTCCTCAAGAAAGAGGGAAGGGGTAATAGGCATTGCCCATGATGGAGATGCCGATAGATGTTTATTTGTAGATGAAGATGGAAATGAAGTTAACGGTGACAAAGTGATAGGGATCATGGCGCTTTCTATGCTTGAGGAGGCGAGGTTGAGGAAAAAGACGGTTGTGGGGACTATTCTTACGAACCTTGGCCTTGAACAATTTTTAAAAAAGCACGGCATAGAGCTTTTAAGAGCGAAAGTTGGAGATAAGTATGTTCTCGAAAAGATGAAGAGTAGCGGTTCTGTTCTTGGAGGAGAGAGATCGGGCCATATAATATTCCTTGATAGGTCAACAACTGGTGATGGCTTGATAACAGCACTTGAACTTTTAAGGGCTGTTAGAAGAGCAAAAAAGACTTTGAAGGAACTTCACACACCTATAGCTGATTATCCTCAAGTCATGATAAATGTGAAGGTAAGCGATAAAAGTGTTACGGAAAGCAGCAAAGTAAAGAAAGTCATTGAGAACTTGGATTTGGAGAATTACAGGGTGGTTGTAAGACCTTCCGGTACGGAACCAGTCATAAGGGTAATGGTAGAAGGGGAAGATATGAATCAGGCGTATAAAATAGCAGAGGATATAGCCGAGGTGGTGAAGGAAATTGACACTGAAAGAAATCCTAAGCTCTTATAAAATAGATGTAGAAGATGATGAAATAGAAATTTATGAGCGTTATGTGGAATTTCTTTTAAATTCTCCCATTAACCTTACATCTTTTGAAAAAGATGAAGTTTACCATAAGGTTGTAGCAGATACTTTAATTCCTCTTAAAGAATTTCCTGTTTTTTATAAATTTGCAGACGTTGGAACCGGTGGAGGGATACCGGGAGTGATTGTGTCTATCAGATTTGATGCAGAAGGGACATTAATTGATTCTACAAAGAAGAAGATAAATATTTTAAAGGAGTTTGTTGATAGGGAAAAGCTTCCGTTAAAACTTGTTTGGTCAAGAGCAGAAAAGCTTGCTCATGAAAGCGAATACAGGGGGAAATTCCTTTACGTTTTTTCAAGGGCTGTTGCAGAAATGCCTGCGGTTTTGGAGCTTACAGCTCCCTTTTCTCAGATTGGAGGGTATGTTCTTTTGTATAAAGGAAAGGATTGGAAAGAGGAGCTTGACAGGTCCTGGAAAGCTATGGAGATCCTGGGTCTTGACCTCGGTGATGTGATTGAGTACGAACTTAAGACAGGTGAAAAGAGAGCTTTTATTATTTTGGAGAAGATAGAAAACACACCGAGAAGGTATCCAAGAAAATATAATCAGATAAAAAAGAGGCCCCTGGGGTGAATTTCTATGTACTATGTTGAGACCTGGAATATACCAGGAGATTTGAATATGGCTATTGATGTTGCAATGGGAGAAATATCTTATAAATTAAACAGCCCCATTTTAAGAATTTATACATGGGAAAAGCCGACATTGTCTTTGGGTAGAAATCAGAAAATAAGTGATGTGGATTTTAACAGTTTAAAAAAATACGATATAAGTTGTGTCAGGCGACCAAGTGGTGGTAGAGCTGTCCTTCATTGGGATGAGATAACATATGCTGTGGTTTTTCCAGAAGGAGCGGAAGAATTTTCTATGGGAGTTTTAAAGCTTTATAACAAAATTTCTGATATTTTAAAAGAGGCTTTTGAGAATCTAGGATATGGAGTGGTTAAAAGTAACGGTAGAGGTTCGTTAAAAAACCCTTCTTGTTTTTCTTCAAGTGCTAAGTACGAACTTTTTATTGATGGTAAAAAGTTTGTAGGAAGTGCGCAAGCCAGATTTAAGAAATTTGTTTTGCAGCATGGAAGTATTATGCTCATACCGCATTGGGAGATTTTGAATAAGATTTTAAAGACAAAGGTTAATGTGGATCACAAAAAACTTGCAACAGGTCTTTTCGAGGTTAAAAAAGTACCTGTTAGGGATATTATTGAAAGGGTAAAAGAGAGCTTTTCAAAAAGATATGGACTCGTTCAATACAATTTTTATAAGACGCTGGCTATGATCAGGCAGGCAGAGAAGAACAGGGGGAGTTATTCTTGTCAAAATTGTATTTAGTTGCAACTCCCATAGGAAACCTTGAAGATGTAACTCTCAGGGCTATTAAAGTTTTAAGATCTGCTGATCTTTTAATAGTTGAAGATAAAAGAAGAACAGTGATACTCCTTAATAAATATAATATTGGAAAAAAAAAGATGGTATCTATAGCCGAAAGATCTCCAGAAAAGAAAATAGACAAAATAATGGAGATGATTATACAAACAGAAATTTCGTGCCTTTTGAGTGATGCGGGAATGCCAGTGATTTCTGATCCAGGTAGGGTTATAGTGGAAAGATGCTGGAAAGAGGGAGTGGAGATTGATGTTGTTCCAGGGCCAAGTGCTGTAATTTCTGCAATAGCTGCAAGTGGATTTCAAGGAAGCAAATTTTCATTTCTTGGTTTTCTTCCTCGAGGAAAGAAGAGAAGAAGACTTTTGAAAGACAAGCTTTTATGGTCGGAAGAAACTATTGTTTTTTTCGAATCACCAAATAGACTTTTAGAAACCCTTAGAGATATATTAGATATAGTGGGAGATATAGAAATCTTTGTTGCAAGGGAAATGACGAAGATCCATCAGGAATTTTTTAAAGGAAAAGTGAGTGAGGTTATGGAACATTATAGTGAGGGGGTAAAAGGTGAGATAACGGTAGTTATAGAGAAGAAAAGGGAAGGGTGATAGAGGTTGAAGAAACCTATGATCTTTCTTTTTCTGATTTTAGCAGTTTTTTCATTCTCGATTTTTATAAAGACAAATGAAAGTAAGGTCGAAGTTTATATAGATAACACTCTCAGATATACTTTAGAGGGTACGGGACTTCTTTTAGATGGAAAAGGTAAGGCAGACGTTAAGTTATCTCTTCCGGGTTACTGGCCAGTTGATTATGAATTGAAAGATGTGGATTTGTCATCTACCCGGGTAGTTGAAGTAAACTTTTATCCGGTAACTGAAGCAACGATAACAGGCATTTCCACTTCTTCCGAGATATATATTTTAAATGGTAATGTAGAGATTTTCGTAGGTAAAGCTCCTTACCGAGGAATTGTACCCTTAGGAAAGCATATTTTTAAAGTTATAACTCCTGATGGTTTTGAATATACGTTGGAAAGAAATATTACAACGGAAACTCAAACAGTTAATCTTTTTAAATCTCTGTCGATAGATTTAGTAATTGATTCCACTCCGAAGGCTTCTTTATATGTTGATGGAATCTATAAAGGGATAACCCCTGCAATGGTTACGTTGAACTTTAAAAGACACAAGTTTGAGTTTTATAACAAAGGTTTTTTGGTGGGAAGCTGTAGTTTGGAAATTATGGATGAAAAGCTAAAGATTCTGGATAGGGATGTTGTTGGAATTGTGAAAGATAAAAACAGGTTGTATTTTAGATTACGCAAAGTGGTAAAAACTGTAATATCAAGTTTCCCTGAAGGTGCATTTTTTGAATTAGAAGGCAAGGTATATAAAACTCCTGAGATTTTGGATTTGATAGAAGCTACGAATGTTATCGAAGCTTTTATGCCAGGATACAAAGGAAGAGAATTGATCTTCAATCCTGTTGTTAAGCCTTATGTAAGGATAGATTTAGAACCTGATCAAAAAGATATATGTATAAATTCTAAGGGGGAATTGTTTGTTAATGGAGAA
Source organism: Thermotogaceae bacterium (assembly GCA_021161105.1). Lineage (GTDB taxonomy): Bacteria > Thermotogota > Thermotogae > Thermotogales > Thermotogaceae > JAGHBG01. Next base: position 5,971 of record JAGHBG010000129.1, read on the forward strand.
TATAAGGGAACCGGTCCCACGGTTGTTAACCTTAAGCGTGGAATTTATGTACTGGGAGTAGTAAGAGGAGAAGATCAGTGGCTCTCTCTTGTTGACGTTTCAACCAATACAGAGTTAGATTTGAATGACAGCAATGGAACCCTTGTTATTGGTGATGTAGGTACTGTTAAATTAAATGAAAGTTTAATACTTACTCCAGCTATCCTCAATCTTTCTCCGGGAAATTATGAGATAACGAAAATCTCGAAAGATGGTAGTTCCATCACAGAGACTTTGACAATAAAAAGAGGAAAATTAACATATTATCCAGAAGATTCTGCTCTTATTTTTTTAGAAACGCTACCTCCGGGAATACAGGTGAACTTGAATGGTAGATATTACACAACACCTCTTGTTTTAATTCCAGTAGATCCCGGTGAGGTTAATTTAAGGTTTCAGTACAAGTGTGCATCTTTGGAGAAAAAGATAAAGGTTGAAAAAGGTAAAATAAACTTTTTGAAAATAGCTTTTAATATAAGTTTTAATGAGAAAAATGCAGTATGTCCAATTCTGATCGAGGAGAGATAGGTTTCTATGAAAGAACGGAGGTGGGTTAGATGAGAAAATGTGTATTGTTGCTGTTTTTATATTTATTACTGTCAACAATAGCCAGTGCTGTGGTTTTAAAAGATGTTTCCCCTACGTTGCCTGAATTTGAAGCAGTTGAATTTATGGTTAATAAGGGGATCATGAATGCTGACAATGGTTACTTTAAGGGGCCCAAAGTAGTTACAAAGTTTGACCTTGCGGTTTATTTGTATAATTTTTACAAATTTATGATTTATTCATTTCCTCTACAGAGTGTGGAAGGCACTTCAAATAGCACAGAATCCTCAGAAGGGGCACCTTCTAATAGTTATGTAACGGAAGAAAAAGTAAAGATTCCAGGGGATCATAGGGTAGATATGATTTTGAACTTACTTGAATATGACCCTGAAAGAAACGACTTTGGTAGAATCACGGATTTAGAAAAGAGAGTCATAGCACTAAATGATTTTGTTGCCAATTTACCTGGAGAATCTGAAAAAGTTCCTGATATTTCAGGTATCAACAATAAACTTTCGGGCATATCAGATAAGGTGAATTCAATAGAAGAGATGATTAATTCAATAAACGATGATTATCACAAATTGGAAGATACGGTGAGTCAGCAAAGAATGGAAGTCGAAAAAATAAACATGTTGCTTCAATCTCAAGAAAAGATGATAAGTGATAACACGGAAACTTTAAATGAAATGAAATCGTCTTATTTAGAGTTGAAAGAAAAATGTGATTTCATAGTTAAGGAAGTGAATATTCTTGAAAATGAACTTAACACATTGAAATATATGATGTCCTCGTATGCGGTGAAGATTGATACTCACGAAAATACATTGCTTAATATACAATATCAGCTTTCGGAATTATCTGATAAAGTTAAAGCTACGATGGTTTCTACTGAAGCTGAAACACATATATCTACATCTGCTGGGTTGGAGGAATATTTGAAAGAGGTAAAAGCGCTCAAAAACGAACTTACAGGTGTGGAAAAGCTGAAAACAGATTTGAAAGTTAAGTTGAAGGAATTAGATGATAGAATAAATGCAGTAGAAGGAACAAAGGAAAAAACAGATTATTTGATGAAGTCTACGGAGGTTTTAGCTGCAAATCAGAAGAAACTGGAGGATTCATCGCGTAACTTATTAATACTATCAATATCTTCCGTGTTGTTATCAATAACTGCTATAGTTACAGTGTTAATATTTTGAGAGGAGGATAGAATAAATGAGGGTAATTACAATTGTTCTTGACAGTGTGGGAATAGGCGAGATGCCAGATGCTGAAGAATATGGAGATAAAGGGAGTAATACATTGGTTAACATTGCGAAAACTATGGGGGGATTGAATCTTCCTAACATGGCAAGGCTTGGGCTTGGTTATCTTGCAGAAATACCAGGAGTTGAAAAGATAGAGAATCCAGAGGGTGTATTTGGAGTGATGATGGAAAAAAGTCCTGGAAAAGATAGCACAACGGGTCACTGGGAAATGATGGGAATAATTTTAAAGAAGCCTTTTGACATATTCCCTGATGGTTTCCCGGAGGAGTTAATAAAAGAATTTGAGAAAAGAACAGGAAGAAAGGTTATAGGAAATAAGCCTGCATCTGGTACAGAGATTATAAAAGAACTGGGACCCGAGCATGAGAAAACAGGTGCGTTGATAGTTTACACATCTGCAGACAGTGTATTTCAAATAGCAGCCCATAAAGAGGTTGTGCCGCTTGAAGAGCTGTATCGATACTGTGAAATTGCGAGAGAACTTTTGGATGAGATGGGTTTTAAAGTTGCAAGGGTCATAGCAAGGCCCTTTGTCGGAAAGTGGCCAAACTATGTTAGAACCCCAGAAAGACATGATTATTCATTGCCTCCAGAGGATGAGACACTTCTTGATATATTGACGGAAAAAGGTATACCTGTTTATGGTGTTGGAAAGATAAAGGATTTATTTGCAGGAAGAGGAATAACGGAGTCATGGAAGGCCAAGGATAACATGGATGGAGTAGACAAGACAATAATGGTAATGAGAGAGAAGAAGCACAAGTCCTTTATATTTACCAATCTTGTTGATTTTGACACTAAATATGGTCATAGAAACAATGTAGAAGGTTATGCCAAAGCTCTTGAGGAATTCGACAGCAGACTCCCTGAGATAATAGATGCAATGTTAGAGGACGATGTACTTTTCCTGACTGCTGATCATGGATGTGATCCCACAACGCCATCTACAGATCACTCCAGAGAAATGGTGCCTCTTTTAGGTTACGGTAACCTATTGAAAGAAGGTGTTTACATTGGGGTTAGAGAAACATTTGCAGACTTGGGGCAGACTATAGGAGATATATTTGGAGTCAGGCCACTTAAAAATGGAACATCTTTCAAAGATTTAATTATGAGGTGATAGATGTTGCCTGGTTATAGAGGTGGCAGAGGTGGTTTTGGAGGTATTGGTTGGTGGCTTTCAGCTTATTCGCTTCTTTTGATAGCGGAAAAGCCGAGGCATGGTTATGAGATAGCATCGGAACTTAGAGACTTAGGTTTTCCGATATTTGGTGTTGGACAGATGGGAGCAGTTTATAGGACTTTAGCATCATTAGAAGCATCTGGTTTTATCACCTATGAATGGGATACATCAAATAGTCCTCCAAAAAAAGTGTATAAAATAACGGGGATTGGTCGTGAATATCTTGAAAGGATAAGACAGGAAATATTATCGATGAAAAGAATGATTGACAAATTTGTGGAGAAGTTTGAGAAGATAGGAGGATAAGTGAAGTGGAATATGAAGAGTTTCTTTTGAAGTTTCAGCGGGAGGAAATAACCGAATTTTACATATATTCGAAACTAGCAGAAAAGATGCAAGGGAAAAATAAAGAGATCCTTCAAAGCATCGCAAATGATGAGAAAAGACACTATGGAATATTTAAAAATCTTACTAAAAGAGAAGTAAAACCAGATAAATGGAAGATCTTCTGGTACATCTTTCTTTTCAAACTTTTTGGGCTTGTTTTTGCACTTAAGGTCATGGAGCGAGGAGAAAGACTTGCACAATCTGAGTACGAAAAGATTGTGAATAGATACCCCGTTATAAAAAATGTACTCAACGATGAAGAGAAACATGAACTTGAATTAATAGAGTTAATAAAGGAAGAGAGAGTTGGGTATATTAGTTCGATGGTTCTTGGTCTTAATGATGCTATTGTTGAGCTTACGGGAGCGCTGGCTGGTTTTACATTTGCTCTTAGAGAGTCCAAACTTGTGGGTCTCGCTGGATTAATAACAGGTGTTTCTGCAGCGCTTTCAATGGCTGTTTCTGAGTACCTGTCAGAAAAGTCAGATGTTGAACACACGAAAAATCCTTTAAAGGCTGCTGTTTATACAGGAATTGCCTACATACTTGTTGTAATATTTCTGATTCTCCCGTTCTTTTTAATATCAAACCCTTACATTTCCTTGGGTGTTGCTGTATCGACTGTTGTTTTGATAATTGCCATATTCACATATTACGTTGCTGTTATAAAAAATGAAAGTTACAGGAAACAATTTTTAGAAATGCTTGTCCTGAGTTTTTCTGTTATGGTGGTATCTTTCATAGTTGGAGTAATAGCAAGAAAAGTTTTGGGGATTGAGGCATGAGATTAGATGAATTTGACTATTTTTTACCAAAGGAATTAATAGCCCAAGAGCCGGTATATCCGCGGGATAACTCCCGCTTAATGGTAATAAATAGGAAGACAAAAGAAATAGAACATAGAATATTTAGAGATATCGTGGAATACATAAACGAAGGAGATCTTCTTGTTCTCAATACCACTAAGGTTATTCCTGCGCGGCTTCTTGGAAGGAAAATTACAGGAGCAAGAGTTGAAGTTTTCCTTCTGGAGAGAGTAGCAGATGGCGTTTGGAAATGCATGGTAAAACCAGGAGCAAAGTTAAAACCAGGTGTTGAGGTTGTTATCAAAGATGGGTTAAAAGCTAAGATCGTGGAGAGAAATTCAGATGGCACAAGGATAGTTGAATTTGGCACTAAAAGCGATAGCGAAATATTCTCCTATGGTGAGATTCCACTTCCACCATATATAGAAAATCCTGATGTTGATCCGCAAAGGTATCAAACCGTTTTTGCTAAGGAAGAGGGGGCTGTTGCTGCCCCAACGGCTGGGCTTCATTTTACGGAAGAACTGATTGAGAAGTTGAGAAGTAAAGGTGTAAATTTCGCAGAAGTAGTGCTTCATGTTGGGCTTGGGACATTCAGGCCTGTGAAGGTTGAAAGTGTAGAAGATCATAAAATGGAGGAAGAGTTTTTTAGAGTTCCGCGAGAAACAGTTGAACTGATTGAGGAAACAAAAAGCGAAGGTAAAAGAGTAATAGCTGTTGGAACGACTGTTGTTAGAACACTGGAAACTATAGCAAGACTTCCGAAAAGTGAAGCATATTCTGGAAAAACTGATCTTTTTATATATCCACCTTTTGAGTTTAAGATAGTTGATGCGTTGATTACGAATTTTCATCTTCCTAAGTCAACATTACTTATGCTTGTTTCAGCATTCTCTGGCTTGGATTTAATCAAGAAAGCGTATAAAATAGCAGTGAAAGAAAGATATAGATTTTTCTCTTTTGGCGATGCGTGTTTTATTATATAGATTGTTATATAAACTGTATAGTTGGAGGTGAACGGTAATGATAGAGACAATAAAAACTCTTACTGAAATTTCTGGACCAAGTGGAAGAGAAACAAAAGTGAGGAATACGTTAATTGAAATGATTAAGGATCATGTTGATGGGTATGAAGTTGATAAGGTTGGAAATCTCATAGCCTGGAAGGGAGATGGTGGAAATCCTGTGGTTCTTGTTGCTCACATGGATGAGATTGGTATAGTCGTAACAAACGAAATAAAAGAAGGATTTTATAGAATAGAACCAGTAGGGGGTGTTTCACCGTATACAGCCCTTAATAGAAGATATGTCCTTCAAGATGGAACGGTTGGAGTTGTAGGAGTGGAAAGAGAAACAGCGCAGGATGTGAAAAAGAATTTAACAAACCTTTCATTCGATACCTTATATCTTGATACATTTGGAAAAAAAGTTGATGTAGGTACATTTGGCGTTTTTGACAGCCATTTCTATCAGAATGGCGATTTTCTTGTGTCAAAAGCGATGGATGACAGAATCGGTTGTGCTATATTAGTTGAGATTGTTAGGGGGCTGAAAAATCCAAAAAGGAGGTTTTACATAGCCTTTTCAATTCAAGAAGAAGTTGGTCTTGTTGGATCTTCAGTTCTTGCTTATCCTTTGGATGCTCAGGAAGCCATTGCAATAGATGTTACAGATTCTGCTGATTCACCGAAGTCCTTTAAGCGTCATCCTATGGTTATAGGAAAGGGTCCCGCGATAAAGATAAAAGACAGGTATTCAATAAGCGATAAAAGAATCGTTGACAAGCTTGTGAAAGTTGCAAAGGATAGAGGGATTCCATATCAACTTGAGGTTTTGACCTTTGGTGGCACCGATGCAGCAGCTTTGATGAGGACAAGGGAAGGAATTCCAAGTGCTACAGTTTCAGTTCCAACCAGGTATATACATACTCCTAATGAAGTTGTGGGAAAAAGTGATGTGGAAAACACGATTAAGCTTTTAATTGAATATATTCAGGCGGTGTAAAGGTGGATATAAGAGACAGGTTAGAAGAATATCTTAAGAATGTTGGAATAAAAGATATAGAGGATGAAAGGGAATCATGGGATAGCTATTTTATGAAAATAGCCCTACTTGTCAGGGAAAGGTCAACTTGTGTTCACAGGAAAGTTGGTGCGGTGATTGTGAAAGAACACAGAATACTTGCTACTGGGTACAATCAACCTCCGTCAAAGTTCCCGCATTGTGATCAGATAGGGTGTATAAGGGATGAGCTTGGTATACAATCGGGAGAAAATCAAGAGATTTGTTATGGCCTTCATGCTGAACAGAATGCGTTGATGCAAGCTGCTAAATTTGGGATAGCCACAGACGGGGCCACTATGTATGTTACCCATAAACCATGTTCAATTTGTGCAAGGCTTATAATAAATGCTGGTATAATTCGTGTAGTTTATCTTGAAGATTATCCTGATCCTTTAAGTGAGTTTTTCTTCAAAATGACAGGTGTTAAACTGGAGAGAATAAAGATCATGGGGTGAAAAATTATGAAGACTAAACAGCTTTTGAAATATCTAAGGATTGACAGATGGCCAACGGTTTGGTGCCCGGGATGTGGAAATGGAATAATTCTAAAAGCATTTTTAGAAGCTGTAGACCAACTTAAGTTAAAGAAAGACAGGGTGGCGGTAGTCTCAGGTATAGGTTGTTCATCAAGGGCAACAGGATATCTTGACTTTAACACCATGCATACCTTACATGGAAGAGCTATAGCATTTGCTACTGGCGTTAAACTTGCAAGACCCGAATTTAAGGTTATTGTCATGGGGGGAGATGGAGATCTTGCATCGATTGGTGGAAATCATTTTATCCATGCATGCAGGAGAAACATAGATCTTACGGTGATTGTATTCAATAACATGATATATGGTATGACTGGCGGTCAGTACTCTCCAACCACTCCGGAAGATGAATACGCTTCAACGGCACCTTATGGTCATATAGAGAAGCCGTTTGATATAGTAAAGTTAGCGCTTTCAGCTGGTGCAACTTATGTTGCGAGGGCTACTGTTTATCATTACAACCTTCTTGTGAAGTATATAAAAGAAGCAATAGAACACAGAGGAATTTCTGTGGTTGATGTTTTTTCAAATTGTCACACCTATTTTGGAAGATACAATGGTATGCCAGAACCTTATCAAATGCTTGAATATTTCAAAAACAATTCTGTGACACTGCAAAAAGCCCAAACTATGTCTGAAGAAGAACTCAGTAAGAAAATAGTGATAGGACAGTTTAGAAAAGAAGATAAACCCTGTTACATGGATCAGTATAAAAAGCTTCAGGAAAAAGCTCAAGGCAGGTGAAAAGAATGGTGTTTAACACGCCTGTTTCTCTCAGGTTTGCAGGTATTGGCGGACAGGGTAATATATTGATGGGAATTATTTTAGCAAAATCCTTGATAAAAGAAGGTAAATGGGTAATTCAAAGCCAGTCCTATACAGCTCAGGTCAGGGGTGGACCAAGTCATTGTGATGTTCTTTACAGCAACGAGTGGATAGACTATCCGAAGGCAGAAAATTTTGATGTTCTTTTTGCTTTGCATCCTTCTGCTATTCCACATCATTACATGCTTTTGAAAAAGAACGGTGTGTTTTTTATTGATACATCGACAATGAATGTAGAAACATTTAACTGTGTAGAACCGGAAAACATACCTTCAGGTTTTCCAATAGAAATTTGCAGGATAACAAAGAAAATTTTAGGATATTCTTTCACTAAAGCAGCTTTAGAAAACTTTAAAGCAAGTGTAGTTGCTAATATGATAGGTCTTGGGGCTTTGATTAAAGTTACAGGTGTTGTCAATCTTGATACCCTAAAGGAAACTATTTCAGAAACTGTAAGAAAAAAATATGTTGACATGAACTTAAAGGCGGTTGATTTTGGATATGGGATATTCCAGAAAGAATACAAACTCGAACAAAGGAAGAAAAAACATCCAATTGGGTTCGAATAATCTTTTAGAGTCTTTTAAGCATGCAATTGATGGAATTGAAGAAGCTTTAAGAGTTGAAAGAAATCTAAAAATACACTTTGCAATAGGATTTATAGTCCTAATTGTTGCTTTTTTCCTGAATTTTGCCTACACAGATATGTTGTGGCTTATATTTGCAGTATTCTCTGTAATAGGTGCCGAACTTATCAACACATTGGTTGAGGGCCTTATGGATGTTTATTCAAATGAATACAATCCAATGATAAAATTCGTGAAAGATGTATCGGCAGGTATTGTTCTTTGGTATACATTGTTTTCTGTTGTAATAGGTGTTGTCATATTTGGCAGGGAACTCTTTGGTTGGAAGGAAGACTTGGGGAACATTTTATCAATAGTTTTCCTGGTTTTGTTCCCATTTCTGGTATTCTGGGAGGCGATGCGAAGAAATGGTAGAAACAAGTCAAATTAGGGTAATGATTGCTGATGATTCAGCATTTATGAGAATGATATTAAAAGACATTATAGATTCGCAACCTGATATGAAGGTTGTTGCTATTGCGAAGGATGGACTGGAAGCCGTGGAACTTGCGGTGAAGCATAGACCAGATGTGATAACTCTTGACGTTGAAATGCCGAAGTTAAATGGAATAGAGGCGTTAAAGCTTATCATGAAAAAGGCTCCAGCAAGGGTAATAATGGTGTCTTCTTTAACAGAGGAAGGAGCTGAAATAACCTTAACAGCACTTCAGATAGGTGCAGTGGATTTTTTGGCAAAACCTGCAGGATCGGTATCAATGACCTTCAGGCAGGTGGCAGATCAACTCCTTGAGAAAATAAGAAATGCAATCAAGGTGGATCTTACGAAGCTTACCGCAAGAGAAGTTAAGCCGTCTATGATTAAAATGAAAAAAGTTCAGGCTGCTACGGGAAAAGTAGTGGTTATTGGAGCCTCGACGGGAGGTCCCAGATCACTTGACATGGTTATACCTCCACTCCCATCGAATTTTCCTGCTCCCATTATAGTAGTTCAGCATATGCCAGCAGGATTTACAAAATCGTTAGCAGCAAGACTTGATAAAAACAGTAACCTTAATGTTAAGGAAGCACAAGAGGAAGATATTCTAAAACCCGGGTGGGTTTATGTTGCTCCAGGGGATTACCATCTTGGAGCAAGGCTCAATGGTTCGAGGGTTTCTCTTTATCTTGATAAATCCCCAAAGATAAATAATGTAAGACCTGCAATTGACTATACACTTGATAAAATAACAGAGATCTATAAGGAAAAAACTATAGCAGTTATATTAACTGGTATGGGAAAGGATGGAACAAAAGGGGCTTTTAAAGTTAAATTTTATAAAGGCACTGTTATTGCAGAATCAAAGGAAACTTGCGTGGTTTTTGGAATGCCTAAATCTGTGATAGAGGAAGGATACGTTGATTACGTCCTTCCAGCGTATAAAATACCAGAGAAACTCGTTGAACTTGTATAGATCGAAGGGAGGAGTTACTTGTGGACTATAAAGACACACTCAATCTTCCAAAAACTGACTTTTCAATGAGGGCAAACTTGGTAAAAAAGGAACCACAGTTTTTGGACTATTGGAAGAAAATTGATCTGTACAATTACACGTTGGAAGAAAGAGAAGGCAAGCCGTTGTTTGTTCTTCATGATGGACCTCCCTATGCTAATGGACATATTCATCTTGGAACAGCGATGAATAAGATATTGAAGGATGTCGTTATGAAATATAAAACAATGAGAGGATACAAAACTCCATACATTCCCGGATGGGATACGCATGGTCTTCCCATTGAACATAAAGTCACAACGGAACTTGGAGAAAAGGCAAAGGAGATGTCAGCTTCTGATATAAGAAAAGAATGTGAGAAATTTGCAAAGAAATTTATTGAAATACAGAAAAAGGAGTTCATCAGACTTGGTGTAAGAGGAGATTGGGAAAGTCCATACTATACTTTTGACCCTATGTATGAAGCAAAGATACTGGAAATTTTTAAAACTCTGATTGAAAAAGGGCAAGTTTACAGAGCAAAGAAACCTATTTACTGGTGTCATCATTGTAAAACTGCGTTAGCAGAAGCGGAAATTGAGTATCATGATCATGAATCACCTTCGATATATGTGAAATTCCCATTTGAAGACGAGCCGGAAAAATTTGTAATTATCTGGACTACTACGCCCTGGACTCTTCCTGCAAATACAGGTGTTGCTCTTCATCCGCATTATACATATGTTGAATTAAAAGTTGGTAATGAAACATGGATAGTTGCAAAAGATCTTCTTGAAAACTTTGTGAAAGAGGCAAATATAGAGAATTATGAAGTAATAAAAGAATTCAAAGGTGCAGAACTTGATGGAAAACTCCTTATTCATCCTATATTTGATAATAAGAGGTCAAGAATCTTTCTGGCGGATTTTGTCTCTCTTGATACAGGTACTGGATGTGTACATACAGCACCAGGTCATGGTGAAGAGGATTACATATACGGACATCTCAAAAATGGTCTTGATGTAATATCTCCGGTTGATGATGAAGGCAGATTTACAGAAGAAGCTGGAAAGTATGCAGGGCTTCGAATTGAAGAAGCCAATCCAATAATAATAGAGGATTTAAGGAAAAAGGGAATATTGGTTGCTGAAGGAAAAATAACCCATTCATATCCGCATTGCTGGAGATGTAAAAATCCGATTATTTTCAGAGCAACTCCACAATGGTTTATATCAGTTGAAAAAAACGAGTTTAGAGAAAAGGTTCTTGACAGCATAGAAAAAGTACAATGGATTCCAGAATGGGGAAAAAATAGAATAAAAGCGATGGTTGAGGAAAGACCGGACTGGTGTATTTCAAGGCAAAGAATGTGGGGAGTTCCCATTCCTGCTCTTAAATGTGAAGAATGTGGAGAGGAATTTATAGATGAGAAAGTTCTGGGCCATTTTATAGAATTAGTCAGGAAAGAAGGGACTAACGCCTGGTTTAAACTTTCTGAAAAAGAACTAATTCCAGATGGAGTTAAATGTCCTAAATGTGGCTCAACTCATCTAAAAAGGACTTATAACACTTTTGATGTCTGGATAGATTCCGGAAGTTCGTTTGAAGCTGTTGTAAGGTCACGAGATGATCATAAATTCCCTGTTGATATGTACCTTGAAGGTAGTGACCAGCACAGAGGATGGTTCCAGTCATCGTTGTGGCTTTCTGTAGCTCAGACTGGCGAACCTCCATATAAAACCGTTCTTACTCACGGATTTATAAAAGATGAACAGGGAAGAGCTATGAGCAAATCCCTTGGAAATGTTATAAGCCCACTTGAAATAACAGAAAAGTACGGTGCAGATATTTTGAGGCTTTGGGTTATGAGCGTTGATTATTTCAACGATGTTAGAATGTCTTTTAATATAATGAACCAGCAAGTAGAAGTTTATAAAAAAATTAGAAACACTTTTAGATATATGCTTGGAAATATCTACGATTTTTACCCTGATAAGGATAGTGTTCCATTTGAGAATATGCCATTCATCGACAAATGGATGATGGGAAGGCTTCAAGAACTTATAAAAAGAGTAACGCAGGCTTACGAAGATTATGAATTTTCAAAAGCGTATAGCGCTCTTGTTAAATTCATAACCAACGAGCTAAGTTCCTTTTATCTTGATATAACAAAGGATAGATTATACGTTGAGGCGAAAGAGTCGTTCTACAGAAGATCTGCCCAGACAGTTATATTCGAAACTCTGTTTGCTCTTGTAAAAATGTTTGCTCCTTTCCTGACATTTACAACTGAAGAAGTTTATCAGCACATGGCAAATCTGCCGGGTAAATACAAGACAATTCAAGTTGAGATGTGGCCAGAATACGATGAAAGCAAAATCGACGAAAGTGTTGTGAAAGAGATGGAGATAGTACTTGCTGTAAGAGAAGAAGTATTGAAAGCTCTTGAAGAGGCAAGAGCAAAGGGTGTAATAGGGCATTCATTAGATGCTCAGGTTGCGCTATGGTCTGATAAAGAATCAGTACTTGAAGTTATTAGAAATAGAGGAAAAGAGCTTGAAGAGATATTCATTGTTTCTAAGGTTATAATTGAAGATAATGACGGAGAGATGGGAGAATACGTAAAGGTTAAAGTGGAACGTGCGAAAGGGCAGAAGTGCCAGAGATGCTGGAAGTACAGTGAAGATATAGGAAAGGATC
>JAGHBG010000198.1 GCA_021161105.1 Thermotogaceae bacterium
GATATTGTTGTAAGTGTTGAGGCAGTTATAGCTGCACCTACAGAACCTGCTCCAATATATGCGCCTTTTTTGGACTCCACACCCATCTCTGATTGCCTGTATATGCTCTCTGTAACAACTATAGCGTTGTCTATAAGCATTCCAACGGCAAGAGCTAATCCACCAAGTGACATAATATTTATGGTCATCCTGGAAAAGTACATGAGAAGAAGACCAGCAATAAGTGATATAGGAATTGCAGTTGCTACAAGAATAACAACTCTAAAGTCTCTCAAGAACACGAGTAGAACGAATACAACAGCAATAGCACCAATTATCAGATTTCTATAAAGTGTGTTTATTGACATCATCATATACTTTGATTGATCCATAAGTGCTTCTACCTTAACCCCTTCAGGTAATCTCAAGCCCTTCAATACTTCCTTCACAGCCTTACTGGCTGTTATCATATTTACACCAGATTTTTTCTGAACAACCAAAAACGCCGCCTGCTTACCGTTAAGCCTGGATTCTGCCATAGAAGAATTCGACAGGCCTACTTTTACTTGTGCTACATCCTTTAGTTTTGTATTTGGTGTTGGCCCCATAAAACTGGATAAATTTATCCCGCCCATAACACCTGAGAACATCATCCCAAAGCCGCTGCCCCTTGACAGCAGGATATTCTCAAGGTCTTTTAAAGTTTTCAATTTTGAATCAACATTTACTGGATAATATTTATCTCCCTGAAGAAGAATTCCTCCAGAGTTAAGGCTACCAGCTGCAGCTATTGCGGTAGGTATCATACTCATTCCTATTCCTTTTTTCATAAGTTTTCGATAATCAGCATACACCTGTATTTCCCTCTTTCTTACACCCATATCCATTATCATCGAAACCTCGTTAAGTTTTTCAAGAGCTGATCTTATATCTTGAGCAGCGTAGCTTATTTGATCCCAATCTTTTCCAGTAATTGCAATAACCATAACAGGCATCATTTCAGGAGAAAACTTAAAGATCATAGGTTTTACGTTGTAAGGAAGCTGGAAGGATAGCATATTGAGTTTTTCAGAAAGATCAATGGAAACTTCATTCACATCAACTTCCCACTTAAAGTTAATCATTACCATTCCATACCCGTCATAAGCTTCAGATTCTATTCTTTCCACACCACCAATAGTTTGAACAGTTCTTTCGATTGGGTTTATAACTTTTTCTTCAACTTCTTTCGATGACATACCGAAAGCTGGCACCATTATCGCAACAGAAGGGTACTCTATGTCTGGCATCATGGAAAGTTCCATATTCACGAGAGCATTCACGCCAAGCACAATCAAAACAAGTACAACTATGAAAGTTGTTACAGGCCTATCAACGAATATCTTCACAAACCTTTCCATAACGGGACCTCCTTCTTAGTAGCTGTACTTTTCACCATTTATGATCTTAAAAGCTCGAAAAAGCTGCTCAAGAAACACTACTAAAGCCACTTCATGTGAAAGTGTTAGTTTTGATAAAGAGATTCTATATCTGCACCTTTCAAGAACCTCATCAGAAAGACCCGTTGGCCCTCCTATGACAAAAGTTACATCATCATGGGTTAAATTCTCTATAAATTTTGCAAATTCTTCAGTGGAAAGACTTTTTCCTTTTATATCAAGGCAGACAGGCATTCCCAAGGTTTTTTCTAATATCTTTTTTCCCTCTCTAATTCTTATAACCTCAAAATTTTCCTTGTTCAAATTCCCACCAGTGGAGAGTTTTATAAGCTCCAATCGCGCAAAACGCTTTGTTAATTTTTCATAGTGAATATAAGCCTCTTGCACCCACTTGGAAACCTTTCCAACAACGACTATTCGTGCCTTTTTCAAAATTCCAGCACGCTCCCAACACCTACTTCGATATAATCTTTATCAAAAACTTCTTTGAATAATCTTCTCCCCTCTTCACCTGTACAATGACACGGTGCTACTTTTTCTATTTCCGTATCTCTAACCTTTCTCACAGCTTGTTGAAGCTCATCATCAAACATTCTAAAGAAGTGATATCCTCCTATGTAAACGTACGGTGTTTTACCTGCAATTTCCTTCACTTTGTTTATTATATTCCAGGGTTTCGGATGAGAGCAGCCAGCAACTATCCAGACTCCACCTTCTCCCTCAAAAAACAGAGAATGCTCTGGTCTTGTACTTGGAGTCACTGGCCCTGTAATCTTGAACCTTCCACACACATCCATCGGCTCTTTCGATACAAAAACCTCATGACCTGACTTTTCCATTTTATCAATCATACCGACATCGAAACCTTCAGGAACGAATACCCCTGCTTTCTTATTCTTTACAAGGAATTCATCGAGTCCTCCTACATGATCATAATCTGGGTGAGAGATAACAAGACAGTCTATCATGGATAGATCAATTCCCAGAGCTTTTACATTATGCATAAATATTTCACTTCTATTGCCAAGGTCAAAAAGAAGTTTTATACCCCTATCCTCTATATAAGCAGAAAATCCCCAGTCTCTTTTAAGCCTTGAATCGTGAGGATAATTATCCACCACTATCGTCAATTTTCCCATCATATCACCCCCACTGAAGTAAAAATGGAATTTAAAATCTCCTCTATACCCTCTTTTGTAACAGCAGAATATGGAATGATTATATATTCCCCGTACTTTTGAAGTTGTTCTTTTATCCTTTCAACTTGATTTTTTTTATCCCTTTTTGGAACCTTATCCATTTTTGTTAGAATGACAACGAATGGAATTCCGTAGCTTCTTATCCATTCAATTAAAACCTCATCGTTTTTTTGAACACCGTGCCTTCCATCGATCAAGAGGTAAACCATCTTTAAACTCCATCTCTTTTTAAAATAACAGTCTACAAGTTCTGCCCACTATTGCCTTTCTACCTTTGATACCTTAGCGTAACCGTAACCTGGAAGATCAACCATGTAAAATTCCGAATTAACAAGATAAAAATTTATAGATCTTGTTTTTCCGGGTTGTTTACTGACATGCGCTATTTTTCTTTCAAAAAGAGTATTCAGGAGGGAAGATTTTCCCACATTTGACCTTCCAACAAATGCCACATCTCCGCTCTTAGCCTCTGGAAAATTATCTCTCGTGCTGTAAATTGTTTTTACAAGTTCCACTCTCTTGATTTTCCCCACTCAGCTTTCACCTCCCATGAACTCCACAAATTTCCTGGCATATCTCGGATCGAACATTTTTCCCGCATTTTCCTCTATTATAGACAAAGTTTCCTCTTTTGATTTTGGACCGCCTTCCCACTCTGAAGTAACAAAGTTTGTAAGATTGTCGTAATAATTGCATATCGCAACAAGTCTTGCAAAAAACGGAATTTCTTCACCCTTTAAACCATCAGGAAACCCTCTACCGTCCCATCTTTCATGATGGTGTCTTACCGTCGGTATTACATCCCAGAGAAGCTCTATCGTTGATAAATACACAGACCCCAAAATTGTATGATCTCTGGGAAAATTCTCAAAGGTTCTAATCCGCGTTGGAGAGTAAAGCATGAGCTGTTCTATACCAATCTTCCCCACATCATGAAGCATTGCATGTTCTCTTAGCTTTTCAATCTCATCCTCAGGAAGACCCAAATATCTTCCAAACTTAATACAAAGCTGTGCAACCCTCTGAGAGTGTGAATATCCTTCTTTGTCTTCAACTTCCATAAGAGTAATCATCCCCTGCAAAATCCCAGATACTATCTTTCTTGCCCAGGATCTGCTAACAATGGATGCTCTGCCGTCAGCTAATCCTTTGACAAAGCCCCAAAGAGAAGTGAAGTAATTTTTATAAAGTTTTATCCTCGCTATTTCTATTCCCTCTCTTTTAACAATTACCTCACCATCATGGAAATTTAAAGAAATCACATCTTTAACTTCGCAATCACTTTCACATAATATAACATCAGCATCGTCTTCTTTATTAACTTTATTATTGATACCCTCCATCATCTCAAAAAATTCTACAACATCTTTAGGTACAGAACCTTTAATGTAAAACTTCATTCTTTTTTCCCTCCCTAAGAATCCTTCGTTTGTTTTAATTTTATCATGTAATTGTACTTTAAAAGCTTGATAATATAGC
>JAGHBG010000242.1 GCA_021161105.1 Thermotogaceae bacterium
AAAATCTTTTAAATCATAAAGAAACGGCAAATTTCCTATATCAAGTCCTAAATTTCTATATGAAAAGGTAGTAACATTTGATTTAAAAGAGATAGAATCTATATTTAGAACTCTTTTGATATAGCAATTATCCTTATCAAAACATTTGCAGAACATTTCTTTGGAATTAGCTATAATTTTTTTATACACTTCATCAAACACAAAAAGACCCACACGCAGGTGTGGGTCAAATTTTATTTCAATTGGTTTAAAAAAGTTTCCTTCGGAATCGTAAATAAAACAATTGTAGGTCATTCTACCTTTTCTACGTTCTCCAAATAGCTGTTAACTTTAGCTGCAAGTCTTCTCTTCTTCCTTGACGCCGTGTTCTTATGAATTGCTCCCTTCTGTGCAGCTTTATCGATAAGCCTTTGAGCTTTTTTGAAGAGTTCCATCACCTCTTCTTTGCTTTTCCCCTCTTCTATAGCCTGTAAAAGCTTTTTCACAGCATTCTTAAAGGAACTTTTTCTTGCTTTATTCATGAGTCTTCTTTTTTCTGACTGTCTAACTCTTTTAGCCGCTGACCTTTTATTCGGCACTCAACTTTCCCTCCCTTCAAAGATTAAACGCCCTCTTAAGCTCGTCAACCATATCTAATTTTTCCCAAGTGAACTCTTCTTCATTCCTGCCAAAATGTCCGTATGCAGCTGTTTTTCTGTAAATTGGCCTTAACAAATTCAGCTTCTTTATTATAGCACCTGGTCTAAAATCAAACAACTCCATTATAACCTTGAGCAGCTTTTCTTCGTCCACTTTAGCAGTACCAAAGGTTTCTATCATCACTGAAAGTGGATGAGCAACACCTATAGCATAGGAAAGCTGTATCATAAACTTATCAGCAAGTCCTGCAGCAACTACATTCTTTGCAACATACCTGGCCATATAATGTGCTGATCTATCAACTTTTGTTGGATCCTTTCCGCTGAAAGCTCCCCCACCATGTGGAATCCATCCACCGTATGTATCAACTATTATTTTCCTACCCGTAAGACCAGTATCAGCCATAGGACCACCGAGAACAAATCTTCCAGTTGGGTTTATAAGTATTTCCATACTGTCATCCCTTAAATTCTCAGGGATAACGGGGTCAATAACATTTTTTATAATGGCTTCTTCAAGCTCTTCCCTGGTAATATCTGGGTCATGTTGAGAAGAAACGAGAACTTTAGCAACTCTTACAGGTTTATCATCTTCATACTCTATAGTAACCTGAGTCTTTCCATCTGGCCTTAAAAATGAAACAATTCCCTTTTTTCTGACTTCAGCGCGTCTTATAGAAAGCTTATGAGCTAAAGTTATCGGGAGTGGCATGTACTCTTCAGTTTCATTGGTCGCATATCCAAACATCATACCCTGGTCTCCTGCTCCAAGAGCTAATAGCTCGTCTTCTATCTCCTTCTTGCTCTGTTTAACTTCAAGAGCCTTGTTAACACCAAGAGCTATATCTGGTGATTGACTGTGAATAGAAGTCAACACTGCACAGGTTTCACCATCAAATCCATACTTTGCTCTCGTGTACCCTATTTCAAGTATTGTCTTTCTTACTATCTCGGGAATATCAACATAAGCTCTCGTTGTCACTTCACCAGCAACAAAAGCCACTCCAGTTGTCACTAAGGTTTCAACAGCAACTCTTGCCTTCAAATCTTGTTCTAATATCGCATCAAGTATAGCATCAGAAATCTGGTCTGCCACCTTATCAGGATGTCCTTCTGTTACGCTTTCACTTGTAAAAAACTTCTTCATCTTTCGCCCTCCTTTCCTTCGTAAACTTCCTTTGCCACGAATTTTCCTCCATTTATATCAACATAAGCTGGTTTCAAATTTCCTTTAAAACCTGCTTTCACAGATATCTGATTGTAACACTTTGGACATACATAAAGTTTGTCTATCATATAAGCTGAAACACCATCATAAGATACCATTAAATCTCTATCATTCAAGATCTTAAATTCCATAACATATCCACACTTACCGCACTTTATATAAATTTTCATAGAGTTTCCTTCTTTATAAAATGGATTCGAACTTACATCCTTTTTCTTCTTTCTAAAAAACATCAATCTCCCACTCTCCTTAAGACTATTCTAGCTTCTTTCTTCATTCCCCAAGCATTTTCCAAAACAATTTTGACATTGGAAACATCAGGAAACCTTTTGACCTCCGAAAACCTGTTAACCTTTATCATTGAAAGATTTGCATTCAGGTCTATTGGGTACAACTTATACCACGCTACATATTCTTCCACACTCATTCGGGACTTTTCTCCATCATAAACGTAGCTAACATTGCCAAAATCAATCCAACCAATCTTAGAGAAAGAAATTTCATATATGAGATTTCCATTGAGATAATACTTTATGTCCTTAAGTCCTAACCTATTTCCATTTCCCACAGAATACGCAAGAATCTCAAGCTTTGGAATATCTCCAGTGAATGTGTACTCACCACCATCCACAAAACTCATAACAGTAGAATCAACGCTAATCATATCAAAAACTACTTTCTCATCAATAGGTCTTGGAACACCAACCAAAAAAAGCATAGGATCATATGAAGCTTCTTCATTTTCATCTCTTACTTCAAAATGGGCATGAGGTTGCATTGCTTCACCAGTACTGCCGGATTTTCCTACAACTTCCCCTCTTTTAAAAACAATATCATTTGGATGAAATTGAACAACTACCCTTTCTCCATCAAATTCTTTCTCAAGATCGTCAGTTATCTCCTTTATAGCGGGAGCAAAATCAGACATATGCGCATAAAGAGTTTTATATCCCCCTTCGTGAACAAGAACAACTACGTATCCATATATATCATCTTTATCAATTATTACCCTATCAAGGTAACCATCCGCCGCTGCTTTAATATCTATACCTATCATCCTTGTGGTAGAAAAATCCACACCCATGTGGAAATGTGGTCCCCTGGATCCTAAAGGCCTGTATTCACCAAAAGTTGCCGTTACTCGGGGATTGTCCACAGGAGGATACAATTCGAGTGAAAATCCAATGACTACTATGCTAATAACAATCAATGTTGCAAGCAATCTCCTCATTTGATCACCTCTCCTTTCACTTTTCCAACCACTTCTTTAACTACTTCTTCCATTCCCATGAATTCAATTTCAACAGTTCCATCT
>JAGHBG010000187.1 GCA_021161105.1 Thermotogaceae bacterium
CTACATTCCCGTCGATGTTTACATAGCAGGGTGTATGCCAAGACCAGAAGCGATCCTCGAAGCCTTTAATTACCTTATGGAAAAGATCAGAAAGGGAGAAGCTGACGGTTGGAAGAGATATAAGGAGAACTACGAATGGTACAAGCAGAACCAGATTCGCTCCCTTGGGGAGGTGTATGTCCATGACGAATTCCATGAGTAAAGCGGTAGAAGTTTTGAAATCCTTCAATCCACTCGTTGAAGAAATCGACGATAGAGAAATAAAAATATCTCTATCAAACGATAAGGTTATATCAGCTCTTGATGTTTTAAAGAGCATGGGTTTTTCCCATCTATCCTTGATAACTTGTGTGGATTGGATAGACGACAATCAATTTGAACTTGTTTACATCCTTTTTAACTGGGAAGACGGAGGGAAAGTGCTTGTTTCAACAAGAATCGATAGATCGAATCCAAAATTCGTAACGGTCAAAGAACTTTGGCCAGTTGCAAGATTTTACGAAAGAGAGCTCCATGAATTTTTTGGAGTAGAATTCGAAGGAAACGATGACATGAGGCCGCTCTTCCTTGAGCTTTGGGACGAAAAACCACCAATGAGAAAGGATTTCGATCCAAGCAAGTACTCAAAAGAGAAATTCCCAGACAGGAAGTATGAGAAGGATGTTATAAAAGAGGCTAAGATTTTCAGGGGTGAGATAAATGGGTGAAGTAAAACTTTTCTTCGGGCCGAACCACCCTGGAATGCATGGAAACTTCTCTGTACACATGTATGTTGAGGGAGACATAGTGAAAAGAGCAAGGCCTCTGCCAGGATTTCTTCACAGAGGCTTTGAAAAGCTCATGGAAAGGCGCTATTGGCTCTCTAACCTTGCACTTATACCAAGAATATGTGTTCCAGAGCCAGATATAAATGAAGCGTGTTATGCGATGGGAATTGAAAATATAGCAAAGTTAGATGTTCCAGAAAGGGCCCAGTGGATAAGAATGATCGTTCTTGAGCTTGCAAGAATGGCAAATCATCTTTCAGCAATTGGAGGAGTAGGAGGTCCTATTGGGCTTTACACTGCGTCTCACTGGGGAACAGCCGACAGGGATAGAATCCTTGATATATTCGAAGCTCTCACTGGTGCAAGGGTCTACCACATGTACATAATCCCCGGTGGTGTTAGAAAGAACATGACACCTCAGATAGAAGAGATGATCTGGAAGGTAATGGACTATATAGAATCGAGGCTTGACGATTACGAAAACCTCATATTCAAAAACAGAATCCTTCACTCAAGGTTGAAAGGCAGAATAATTCTCACAAGGGAACAGGCTCTTGAGATGGGCGTGACAGGAGTTGGAATAAGGGCAACAGGAGTTGAGTACGATATAAGAAAA
This sequence comes from Thermotogaceae bacterium, assembly GCA_021161105.1. Lineage (GTDB taxonomy): Bacteria > Thermotogota > Thermotogae > Thermotogales > Thermotogaceae > JAGHBG01. Next base: position 1,384 of record JAGHBG010000187.1, read on the forward strand.
GTAGATCCATACCTCTTTTACGATAAAGTTGAATTTGAAGTTCCAACAGCGACCGATGCCGACGCCTTCAGCAGGGTTTACCTTAAGTTCAAAGAAATAGCCCAGAGCATCAGGATAATAAGACAGGCTCTTGAGAAAATGCCACAGTCCGACAAAGTAAATGTTCCGATAAGCAAAGGTAGTGCCCTTAGACATATCGTTCCAAAAGGCCAAGCATATGTGCACATAGAATCTGCAAGAGGAGAATTTGGATTCTTTGTTGTATCCGATGGAAAGAACAGGCCATACAGGGTTGCTGTAAGAGGAGCCTCTTACCCGCAGGGGCTTTATGGAATTGAGAAATACCTGCCGGGTACGAGGATCGAGGATGTTGCTCTGTGGCTCGCTACGATGGATGTATGTGCACCGGAAATAGATAGGTGAGGGGTGAGAAGAATGGCTAACCAGCAGCTTCCAGAAAAGAGCTTCTTTGCTCCTTTGAAAGCATGGAAATTTTTGGGCAAAAAGCCTGTTACGATAGAAGTTCCCAACAAGGTTAAGAGGGAAGCTTCCGATAGATACAGAGGCTTCCATGTTAACGATTGGGATGTGTGTATCGGTTGTGGAACATGTGCAAAGGTATGTCCAACCGATGCAATAACGATGGTGGAAGTTCCCGGACTTGTACAAGATCACGGAAAACTTCCACAAAGGCCGGTTATAGACTATGGAAGATGTTCCTTCTGTGCCCTCTGTGTGGATATCTGTACAACAGGTTCTTTGAAGATGACAAAAGAATACATCCATATTTCCGAAGATCCGGAAGACTACATATTTATGCCAACTGAAAAGGGCTTAAACGCAAAAAGAGGACTTTACGAGCATGGAAAAGCCCCTCTTGGCTGGGTAAAAGACAAAGATTCCGATATTCTTGACCTCGAAAGAGTTGTTATGGACATGATAGAGCCGGAAGAGAGGGTAAAGTCCTTCATAGAGATAGTAAAAGGCTACAGCAAAGAACAGGCTATGCAAGAGGCGGCAAGGTGCGTGGGTTGTGGAATCTGTACCTACACATGTCCAGAGCACATGGACATACCACAATACATAGAAAGCATTTACAAGGATGATCTTGAAGAAGGTTTAAGGTGGCTGTACAGAACAAATCCACTCTCAATGGTCTGTGGTAGAGTTTGTACCCACAGGTGTGAGACAGCATGTGCTATTGGAAACAGAGGAGAACCGGTTGCTATAAGATGGCTTAAGAGATACATAGTAGATAACGTTCCATTTGAAGAGTACAACAGAATTCTTGATATTCATCCGGAAAAGAAAGGAAAGAGCATTGGTATTGTAGGTTCAGGACCGGCGGGTCTTTCTGCAGCGTACTTCCTTGCAACAATGGGATACGATGTAACTATATACGAGGCAAATGCACGCCCTGGTGGAGTTATGAAATACGGAATACCAAGGTACAGGCTTCCTGATGAGGCCCTTGATAAAGATATAGCCCTTATTGAAGCTCTTGGCGTTAAGATAATAACCAACACGAAGGTTGGGCAGGATATAACCCTTGAAGAGCTTCATAAAAAGCATGATGCTGTGTTCGTTAGCACAGGATTCAGCCTTGGAAGGTCGACAAAAGTTCCCGGAACGGATCATCCAAATGTAAAGCAAGCTCTTCCGATGCTTAAAATGATAAGAGACTATGTTAGAGGCGACGGCCCAAAACCACCAGTTCCAAGAAAATTAGTTGTAATCGGTGGAGGAAATGTTGCTATGGATATCTCAAGGTCAATGGCAAGGCTCCAGATGATAGAGTATGGCGAAGTTTTCGTGCAGACAGCTTCTCTTGAGAGAAGCTACGAAGAAATGCCAGCTGACATGGACGAAATTGAAGAAGCTCTTGAAGAAGGTGTTAAGTTCTACCCGGGTTGGGGTCCAACTGAGGTTGTAATAGAAAATGACGAAGTAAAGGGTGTAAAGTTCCAGAAGTGTTTGCAAGTCTTTGATGAAAATAGAAGGTTCAATCCAAAATTTGATCCAAACAACACTCTCTTTCTTGAAGCGGATATGGTTATAGAAGCGATAGGTCAGGCGCCGGATTACTCCTACCTGCCACAGGAGATACAGGAAAAACTTGAGTTTGTAAGAGGCAGGATAAGGACCAACGAATACGGTCAGACGCCGATCGAATGGCTCTTCGCTGGTGGAGACATAGTCCACGGGCCTGACATAATCCACGGTGTTGCCGACGGCTACGCAGCAGCGAAGGGAATTGATATGTATTTGTCAAATAAGGAATGATTTTTAAGATTGTGTGATAATGAAAATTAATAACCCCCTTTTTAAGGGGGCTTTTCTATTATAAAAGTTTTAACGAATAATTGTTAAGTTTTCTCTTTAATTTTTTATTTTATAAGTACACAGCGAGATAATTTAACATCTTAAGAAAAAATAAGATAAATTATCACAAGTGCGAAGAATATTAAATAAAGTTCTAAAACTTATTTTTTGTTATATGTAATTCGTAATTGAAAGATGATGAAATGTTTTTTTACTAAATAAACC
>JAGHBG010000048.1 GCA_021161105.1 Thermotogaceae bacterium
CAATATGACAAACAGTGGAACAAGTATTGCCATGGCTATGCCTATTATGATCATATACTCAATAGCAGCCTGACCCTTCATATAAAAATATTTAAATTTCTTTAAATAAAAATAAAGTTAACGTATGACATATGCTTTGGCATATGTGAATAATGACTTCGTAGCTCAACGGTAGAGCGGCTGATGAAAGTGCTCTGGCGCTCTTGGCCGAACCTTGTATGGCTACCGTGAAAGCAGCAGGTTGGGGGTTCAAACGTACCCTTTCTTTGCCAAAGAAAGGCTGACGGTCACCCAAAGAAAAGCGTCTTGGCCTTCGGCAAAAATTAGAAAGGATACTGGTTATCCCTCCGAAGGCTCCATCTTTTCCAAACAAAATCTATTTATTTCAAAAAGTTTTAATCGTAGGTATGATAAAATCAAGGGCTTATCTTGGATTGGGTTTAATCACTATGGGGATAATCTTCTTTGTGATATTTTTCTTGAACGGAATGATTAATACATTTATGGCTGGTGCTGTAACAATGACTTTAATATTCCTTGGTTTTTTTTATGTCTTCTTTGCTGCAGAAACCCCGGAATACTTAAAAGAAATCCAGTCCAAAAAGAAACGAAAGTTTTTAAATAAATGAGCCCTAAACTGAACTGTATGTTTTGGAAAAGGTTCTTAAAACCGGATTTAAGAAAAAAAATCTTGTTTGTTATATTGCTTGTGCTTTTTGGTTTAATGTCGTTTCGACCACCTTCAATTACAGTAAAGTTCTTTGTTGGCAACCCAGTTGATTTTTTGCGCATAACACACGAACTTGCAGTACAGTGGAACTTTCTGGCTTTAGGGTTTGATATGTTTTATTGGTATATGATAGCATGTCTTGTTGTTTATATCTTTGATAAGTTCAGGGAATATGAGGAAAAATTAAGAAAGCCAACAAAAAGAAAAAAGTAACTACAGTTCCTTCTGTTTTTCTTCTCCCAGGATTTGTTTCATCACATTCTCAGCAGTTTTTGTTCCTATAAGGTCACCGAGCCTTTCCTTTGGCGCTTTCTTCAAGTCAGATATTTTCTTGAAGCCTGCATCATAAAGCGTCCGGGCTTTTACCCTTCCTATCCCCTTAATTTTGACCAAGTTTAAAAGCTCTTCCTTTATTCCGTATTTTATTCTGGCTCTTAGTTTTCTGGTTAATTTCAATTCTTCTCTCAGTCCAAGTAAAAGACCAAGCTCTTGGCACGAGTAAAGCAGCCAGTCAGATATTTCCCTTTTTGAATTCAGTTCTCCTGGTGTTATTTTGTACCTGTCCATAAGGTAGTCTTCTCCCCTTTCGCTTATCCACTCTTCAAGTATCAGCGCAGTTTTGAATGCACTCAAGAAATCATCATATTCAAGGTCCCATTGGTCAGGGATTTCAAAGTTTATTTCATCCCTCTTTTTTGCAAGCTTATTTTCTATTTCCTCTATTTCTCCTTTTCTAACCCTTGATGGATAAATCTCTGCTGTTGAAGATATAAGCATCAGGAGGTCAAAGTAATTTTTTATGAATTTCATGCCTTTTATCATTTTGTAGGCGGTTTCCGGGTCCAGATAAAGTTCTGATACGCGCTTTCCAACTCTTGTTATTTCAAGGCTCTCTCCTGTCCTTTCAATGAATTTCTGCTCGTCAAGCCTTTCAATTATTCTTTCTAAAATTTCCTCTATTCTTGATGTGTCTCCATACTGGTATGCAAACAACGTTTCAGAGAAAAATCCTTTCAATTCCTTTTCGTTCCTTACCGTGGTGTTTATGAGTGAAAGGACATGAGTCCTCAGCACAGGCTCCATGGAGAGTTTTGAGTAAATTTCCTCTGGTTCCCCCATTATGAATATGTTTTCAAGTTCTTCTGCTTCCCTTTCGCTTTTGGCAATAAGTATGGCTTCACCATAGTCATCATATCTTGGTCTCCCTGCTCTTCCAGACATCTGCTGATACTCCAGGACAGGGATGTAAACGTATCCGTGTGCAGGGTAGTATCTTTTGGCATCTCGAATCAGCACCCGAAACGCCGGCAGGTCAACACCGGCGGCAAGTGTTGGTGTTGCACATATTGCCTTTACAATATTTTTTCTGAAAGCGTCTTCCACCATAACTCTTTGTTCGTGTGCAAGCCCTGCATGGTGGAATGCAACACCATTTTTTATGCATCTTGCAAGCTTTTTGCATTGTTTTGTCGGGCGTGAAAGCACGGAAAGAATTTTTTTGCTTAATTCTTCCAGGTTCTTTTTTTCTTCTTTGGACAGCAGTTTCTTCGCAAATTCTCCTGTTTTTTCAGCCACTGACTCGGCGTTCCTGCGGCTTGATAGAAATACGATAACCTGCTTCCCATGTTTTATTGTGTCAACCACCAGAATTGTCTCGCCATCTGGGATTTTTTTCTCAAAGCTTATGTTCTCTTTCTCTAAGAATTTAAGCTCTTCGCCGTCATACACACCTTCATAAAGTTTTACCGGCCTGTAGTCAGAAAAAACCAACTCTGCATCAAGCCATTGGGAAAGTTCATTGGCATTTGATATGGTTGCAGAGAGTCCAAGTATTTGCGGATTTATGTCCATCTTGATTTTTGTTAAAACAACTTCAAGGGTAGGTCCCCTTCCGGGGTCGTTGAGAAGATGTATCTCGTCTGCGATTATCAACCCAACTTCCCTTAGCCACATGGGGCTATGCCTCAGGAGGGAGTCCAGCTTTTCCACGGTAACTATAATCAAATCGTAGTTTGCCAGCCAACTGTCAGATGAATCATAGTCACCCAAAGACAGAGCCACTTTAATTCCTATATCCTCATATCTCTTGAAATCCTGATATTTCTCGTAGCCCAGCGCACGAAGCGGAACTATATAAAGTGACTTCATTCCCTTCTCAATAATGGTTTTTAGGAAAGCCATCTCAGCTATGAACGTTTTGCCGGATGCTGTTGGAGATGCAATTATTGCACTCTTGAAATTTAAGACACCTTTCTTAACAGACTCTTCCTGCGGGGGATTGAGCTTTTCTATCCCCTTCTCAAGGAATTTTTTCTTCACCCTTTCCGGAAAATCCAGATTATCTACTCGCATATACATAACTATTAAAACAAAAACGTATAAAACTTAACTGATGAAAGGAAAGTTTATTGTCATAGAAGGAATAGATGGTGCAGGGTGTGGCACACAGACAGAAATCCTTAAGGAGAGGATTAATGCATTGTTTTCCCAGCCTGTGCTTCACTTGAGGTATCCGGATTACAATGATCCAATAGGCGCCAGCATACACGAGTTTCTCCACAAAAAATTTTACATAAGCCCAGAGATTCAATTTCTCTTATACTCCATAAACATGTTAAAGGATATGGATGATATAAGAAGTGCCCAGGTAAAGAATAGGGTGATACTTGCTGACAGGTATTTCACAACAACTTTAGCATACCAATGTCTTCAGGGGTTTTCAGAGGATAAAGCTCTGAAGTTTTCCAAGCTGTTCAACATAATCAAGCCAGATTTAGTTTTTTATTTAAAAATCTCTGCAGACACGTCATTGAAAAGAAAGAAAAAAGAGAAAAACGAGCTGGACAGGTATGAGGAAAACAAGGATTTTCAGAGAAAAATTTCCAAGAAATATGATGACTTGGCAAAAAGGAATGTTTTTGCAAGAAAGTGGATTGTTGTTGACGGAGAGAAGTCAATAGATGAAATATCGGATGAAATTTTCTCAACAGTTAAAAAATATTTGAAAATTTAGATTTCATGTTTTTCAAAAAATTCCTCACACAATTTTCTAACTTCTTTTGAGTTTATATCAATTATGTCTTCATATCCCACGTAATTCCACAGAAATTCGTCCAATGAAGAGATAGTTTCATCTTGGTCTTCTTTGAATAAATCACCCTTTTTTCCATAAATAAAATCTCTCACGGCACGCCTGAGGAATGCAGATTCTATACCTTCAAAGAAAAGGTCTTTATTTTCAATTTTTCCTTTTAACCTTTCTTTCAGATACACTCTAGCTTCATGTAACTGGTGGAATAACTCTCCTTTGCGCCATAAAGGAATATTTAATTTCTCGGAAGTTTTGTAGTTTCCTTCCATAAAATCAATAACTTTTTTCAAGGATTCTTCTTTCATATCTTTTTTGGGTTGTTTACAGTCAACATAG
>JAGHBG010000053.1 GCA_021161105.1 Thermotogaceae bacterium
AGTCTTTGTGGTTATCCGATTCTTCTAGTTTTGATCTTTAAGCCTTAGATTTTTAATTCTCGAGTAATTCTAAAATGGAAGTTATTAGATAATGCTATAAATATAATCCACCATCGGTATTATTACCAGTGCAGGAAGGAAGTTTCCGACTTTTATGTCTTTGATTTCAAGAAGCCTTATGCCTATTGCAAGGACAAGAAGGCCACCGAGGGATGTCAGGTCGGCAAGGTATATGGGCTCTGCAAGGAATCTCAAGCTGTTTGCAAAAGAGACCAACAAGCCTTGAAAGAGTAAGACCCATACCGCCGAAAAAAGTACCCCCATTCCGTAAAGTGAGGCAAGTATGGAAGAGGAGATCATATCCATAAAGGATTTTACAAGTATAAGGTTAGCATCTCCCTGAAGGCCGATGTTCAAACATCCTATTATCGTCATTGGGCCAATTGTAAAAAGGAGTGATGCTGTTACAAAGCCCTTTGCAAAGTTTCCTTCACCACCGACTTTTTTTGCAAGGTTCTCAAGACTGTTTTCAATTTCAAAGTATTCTCCAATTAAACCGCCAAAGAGGAGTGACAGTAGTATTAAAAGAAAATCAGGCTTTCCAGGATAAGACAGATTTTCATCTAAAAGAGGTTTCAATGTCATTGACATCCCTATTGCAAGGCTTACAAGACCAATGGAGGTAAACATCATTTTTCTCATTTTTTCTGACAAGCCCTTTCCCATCCATATACCAAAAAGGCTGCCAATGATTACAGCAATTGTGTTTACAATTGTGGCGTAGTGCAACATCAGCTCACCTCCAGGAGTTTTATCTTTTCTCCGTAAAGTTCCTGTACTTTGCTGTATATTTGTTTGTATTTTTCCATATTTGGATCATTATTGACAAGCTCGAAAGCGTCCAGTCTTGCTTTTCTTAAAATTTCGCTGTCCCTTACTATATCCGCAAATTTGAACTCCGGCATACCGTGTTGCTTTGTTCCAAGGAACTCGCCTGGTCCTCTCAGTTTAAGATCATATTCGGCTATTTTAAACCCGTCAGTCGTAGATTCAAAGAACCGTAGTCTTTCGTAAGTGTCCATATCAACATCTCCGTATATCAAAAAGCAGTAAGCTTGATATTTGCTTCTTCCTACCCTTCCACGAAGCTGGTGAAGCTGCGCAAGCCCAAACCTCTCAGGATTCTCAATTACCATAACAGTTGCGTTGGGAACATCTATACCTACCTCGATAACCGTGGTGGAAACTAAAATATCGTATTTCCCCTCGGAAAATTCTCTCATCACTTCTTCCTTTTGGCTGTCGGGCATTTTCCCATGAAGCAGACTAGCTTTAAGATCCGGGAAGACTTCTTCTGAGAGGTATTCATACATCTCTGTTGCGGATTTTAAAAGAAGTTTTTCGGATTCCTCAACAAGTGGATAAACTATGTAAGCTTGATGGCCCTGCTTTACCTCTTCTCTTATAAATTCATATACATCATCTATTTTGGACACTGGAATCATCATGGTTTTTACAGGCTTTCTCCCTGGAGGCATTTCATCTATTATTGAAACATCCAGGTCGCCATACAGAGTTAAAGAAAGAGTCCTGGGAATTGGAGTTGCTGTCATAACAAGGGTATCTACGAGTTTTCCTTTGCTCATCAATGCTTCTCTTTGTTTGACTCCAAATCTGTGCTGTTCATCGATAATAACGAGTCCAAGATTGGAAAAATGAACATCCTCCTGTATAAGGGCATGGGTTCCTATTATCACATCTATCATTCCATTTTTTAAAGCTGCCTTTATGTTTCTTTTTTGAGCTGCTGATGTTGAACCGGTTATAAGTGCCACTCTTATTCCCAGTTTCTCCAGGGTTTTCATTTTGTTGTAGTGCTGAAGGGCAAGGATCAGTGTGGGAGCCATCATGGCACCCTGGAAGCCTGCCTCGTAATTGTCTATCAATGCAAGCTGTGCAACGACTGTTTTTCCTGATCCTACATCTCCCTGAAGGAGTCTGTTCATCGGTTTTGAGCTTTTCATATCTTCTCGTATTTCTTTGTGTACTCTTTTCTGTGCATTTGTGAGTTTGAATGGAAGACTCTCCAAGAATTTATTTGCAAGCTCTCCTTTTATGTCTTTTGATATTCCACCTATTTGAATTTGCTTTTTCCTTGTCATTGCAAGGGCAACCTGGAAGTAGAACAACTCTTCATAGGAGAGCCTCTCTTTTGATCTGTTTAAATGATAGAAAGTTTTCGGAAAGTGCATTCCATAAAGGGCGGTTCTTTTATTTATGAGCTTTCTTTTTTCCACTAAAAACTTTGGAAAATCATCTTTAACATTACATACAACAGAAATATTCTCCTTAAAAATCCTTCTTATTGATTTTTGGGTTATTCCACTTGTAAGGCGGTATATTGGAAGGATTTCTCTTTTTAGCCTTCCATCATCTTCTATAACTTCAGGAAAGAGCATTTCAAGGTTTCCAAAGTATCCACGCTTCACAGTTCCTGTAACAAGAACATCCTTACTTCTGAGTTTCTTAAGCTGATCATAAACATAATCTATGTTGAACCATTTAAGCACCACAGAATCAAAATCATCATTTAAAACAGCGGAAATTATCTTCATACCCCTTGTCTTTTTTCTATCAACTGACACTATCTTTCCTCTAATTGTAACTTTCATACCCTCTTTTAAGTCCTTTATCGGATAGATTTTTCTTCTGTCCTCGTAATCTCTTGGAAGATAGTATATTAAATTACCGATGGTTTCAATTCCAAGTTTTCTTAACGTTTTAGCTCTTGCAGGTCCTACACCCTTTGCGTAGGTGATTTCTGCATTTGGGTCTTTTACGTTTTTACATTCTGGGCTTGAGAGGAAAAATCGGTTGCGGTACTTTTCAATTAACTCCAGGGACTTTTCTACTCTGTAGTTTTTTCTTTTTTCAGGTAGGTTAAATATAGGTTCTATGTAAGCAAAGAGTTTTTCAAGCCAGTCTTTTGCCATCTCATCTTTCAGGAGGGGATCATCCAGATATCCCTTTAAGTTTAAACACTCTACAATTAGGGATAAATCCTTCTTTTTAAGGGCTTTTTCGAGTCTTTCAAGAAGTTCTTCAACAAGAAGGATCAAATTTTTCAACCGCCCTTCTTGAAAAATCTATCGGTAGCCTTAACTATGAATTTTCTCCAGAGCAGAAAGGAAGTGATGTGACCTGCAGGGAGAAGATATCTTTTTTTGCTGGAGCTTCCAAGGTGTCTGTAAAGCTCGTTAGATGATCTAAAAGGAATGAAAACATCAAGGAGTGCTGTAAACACCACTGTTTTTGCTTTTACAAATTTTGCAAAGCTCAAAGGATCGTATTCGTAGCATTTCATCGGTGCTGTGTTAAGCTCTATGGAAGGATTTTTAAGTTCTTCGATGTATTTATAGAAATTATCTCTGGAGTGGAGCATTCTGCACTTTTCCCTTGAGCATTCTTGGTTTTGTTCATACTGAACCCTGAAAACCTTCGTTACGACGCTTTCCCAGGTTATGTAATAGAAATTCCCTCCGGAAACTACAAGTGATAGTCCCGACAGATCATGTCTGAAGGCTGAGGCAATGGTTGAAATCATTCCTCCAAAAGAATAACCCATTAAATATAATGGATAACCGAATTTATCCTTAAGATAGTCAAGAGATGTGAGAACATCCACTGTTACATGTTCGAATCGTGATCTCAATGCATCATTATCTGTTGTGTTTAAAAACATTTCACCGCTTTTATAGCCCTGTGGTGTTCTGTCAAAATGATAGGGGAGTATCATGAGCGCTGATGAATAGCCAAGTTTTGAGAACTTCTCAGGAAAATATTTCAGGTACTTAAGATTGTGCTGCCCAAGCCCGTGAACAAATAGCAATGTTCCCTTTGTTCCACCGGATGGATATGTATAAAGGTATATACTGGAAGCTTCCCTGTGTTCTGCAGGGTAGGGGCTTTTCAATATGGCTTTATCTTCATTTTCATTTACTATCTCGTAGGAATCTTTGCTATAGTAGGATGCGAATCTTCTCATCTGTTTAATAGCTCCTTAAGAATCTTACATCATTCTTTATGAATTCTCTTATGTCGGTTATTCCGTATTTGAGCATTGCTATTCTGTCAATACCCATACCAAAAGCAAATCCTGACCACTCTTCCGGGTCGTAACCAACATTTTTAAAAACTTCAGGATCTACCATTCCAGCACCAAGTATCTCAAGCCATCCGTAACCTTCAAGATAAACATCGACTTCGAAGGATGGTTCTGTGAATGGGAAGAAGCTTGGCCTTAATCTTATCTCTGTATTCTCTCCAAACATCCTTCTTGCAAATTCTTCCAGTGTGAATTTAAGATGACCAACTGTCACTCTTTTATCTACATAAAGCCCTTCACATTGATGGAATACTGGAAGATGAGTTGCATCGTAATCTCTTCTGTAAACCCTACCAGGAGATATTATTGCAAGTGGTGGTTTTTTCTTAAGCATTGTTCTTATTTGAACAGGAGATGTGTGAGTCCTTAAAAGATGATTGTCGTCAAAATAAAAAGAATCATGCTCATCTCTTGCAGGGTGCCATTCAGGAGTGTTGAGAGCATCGAAGTTATGCCAGGTATCCTCTATATCTGGCCCTTCAACAACTTCATAGCCAAGAGAAACAAAAATATCTTCCATTTCCCTCCAGATTTTCATTACGGGATGGTTATGCCCCAGTTTTCTTCTTGCACCTGGCAGAGTAACATCCACCCACATTCTTTCAAAGGCTTTCTGCTTTTCCAACTTTTTTATTTCTTCCATTTTGTTTTTAATGGCTTCTTCTATTTCTTTTTTGAGTTCATTAACATGTTTTCCATATTCCTTTCTTTGTTCTGGTGGAATTTCTTTGATTTTCTTCATTAATTTTTGAACTTCTCCTTTTTTCCCCAGGTACTTAATTCTTAAATTGTTAATATCTTCATTACTGCTAACTTGACTTAATTCTGAGAAAAATTGATTTTTTAAATCTTCAAACATATTTCTGCACCTCCAGGTCTAAATGTAGTAGAATAAAAACTCTGGTAAATTTTATCATAAAGGGGAGAATCAGATGAGAGTTAGGATTTTTGCATTAAGCGGAGCCCTGGCTTTGGTTACATCTTTTTTAGTTTTTTTCGTTTACGTTGCAATGCTGGGAGAAATGAGTCAATATATTGGAGCTCTAACCTCAGACTTAGTAAAAAGATCAGTAAAAGTTATTGGAAGCAGCGTGGAAAAATTCCTAAGTGATGATCCGTGGATCTCCATGATAAATAACGGTGAATACGAAAAAGTAGCGAAAAAGCTTATGGAAAATGAGTGGATTTCTGGTGTGAAAATAGAAGACTACTCTACCCCAACAACC
>JAGHBG010000091.1 GCA_021161105.1 Thermotogaceae bacterium
GACGAATTTTGATAGTGCTTTTAAAAAACACATTTTGTGTTAATTAAATAAATCAATGATATTAACATTTCTATTATGTTTTGCGTCATATTTTAGTAACTTTATTGAGATAAAATAGTCCATAGAAGTATAGATATACTATAATGTAGACCTTTTTGTGAGGTACGCCTATTTTTTAAGTGTCGTTCTCAATTTTATTTAGTAATTTTTACATTTCTGAAAAAAATTACAGAAGGAGGTGAGAGTGTATGAGTATGAAGGTCAAGCTTCTTGTCCTTTTTCTCATACCTTTTGCAGTAATATATCTGTCAGGAGTTTACGTGGTATTTCAAATTATGGATTTGCGCGGTGATTTAGCAAAAGCATTTGGAGTTGATGTTCAGCTCATGAATCATGCAAAAGACCTTGAAAAATACGCGGGACAGCTTAATATAGTGACTCAGGGTGGTGATGTTGAAAGTATAGTAAACCATTTAAAAGATGAGTTGGCAAAACTCAAACAGGAAGCTCCTGATGAGTATAGATCAGAGATAGCTGATATTGAAGAAATGGTAAATGCCATCACGAAAGGTAATTTTGAAAAAACTTCTGAGGAGATTCTTGCAACTTCTCAAGACCTTCTTAGTAGGGTGGAGAAGAACATCTCTTCTTACCGAGAAGGTATTGAAAATTATACAAGAACGATTTCTTTAACTTTAATATATATCCCGGCTATTATTCTTGTTGTGAGTGTTATATTAGTAATTATTGTAATAAGAAATATGTTCACAAATTTACAGCCTCTTATGATTGCATCTGAAAAACTTCAAAATAGTGATCTTACATTTGAGTTTGAGAAAGAATATAAAGGTAAGGATGAAATATCAAGGCTTTTGAACTCGTTTAAGGTCGCAACAGAAACGCTTAAAAGTCAAATGATAGCTATAAAAGACAGTGCAACACGTGTTGATACAGAGATGGATGAGATCTCTCTCTCTTCTGAAGAGATTGCAAAGAGCCTCAATGAAATAACTCAAGCGATGACAAATATTTCATCAGAAATGGAAAATATATCCGCGAGTGTTCAGCAAACAACCGCAGAGACTAATGAAATCTCTGAAGCTACTAAATCTATCGCGGACGATGCGCAATCTGCAGCACTTTTTGGGAAAGAGAGTGCTGAAATTGCTCAAAAGAACCTGCAAGCTATGCAAAAACTATTTGAGGCTATTGGAAATATAAATAAAGTATCTGAAGAAATAAATGTTGTTGTAGAAAGTTTTTCAGGAGGGGCGCAAAAGATCAGGCAGTTTGTTGAGACAATAACTGCAATAGCTGAACAGACAAACCTTCTTGCTCTTAATGCTGCTATAGAAGCTGCAAGAGCCGGGGAAGCTGGAAAGGGCTTTGCAGTTGTTGCTGATGAGATAAGAAAGTTAGCAGAAGAGAGTAAACTGGCTGCCCAGGAAGTTGAAAGAGTAGTCATAGATGTAGATAAAATTTCTGAAAGATCAGCGGAAGTTGCCAGTGATATAGCTGACCAAATTTCCTACAGTTCAAGTCTTATTGAAGAAGCCAGAGGACACATTAATGAGATTGTTGACAGGATAGATAAGATATCTGAGATGATGGAAAGGATTGCAGCGGCGGTTGAAGAACAAACAGCAGCTGTTGACGAGGTGACAACTGCACTGAATTCCAATTCCCAGAGTATCATGAATGTATCCGCATCGACTCAGGAAGTTACAGCATCAGTTGAGAACGTAAATGCCTCTATGGAGGAGATAGCAGCATCTGTTAAGCGTGTAAGAGAAGATATGAAGAAATTACATGATATAGTGGCGACTTATAAAATTAGCAAAGGTTGAGGTAGTGGGAGCTGGAACAAATGGGCTTAATAGCAGAAGAGAGAGCAGAAAGATTGATGAAAAAATTGAGCGCTATTGACTTCAGGGTGAGTATTGAAGAATTTTCGGTGGGGGTGCTTAATGCCCTCACCGATTTTATTCCTGAGTTTAATAAGGGAAGAGTAATGATGAAAGATGAAGATGGGATATACAAATGCATTGCATGGAAGGGATTTTCTGATGATATAAAGTATTTTCAAATCAACAAAGATGAAGATCCAATAGATATAAGCGAAAATCCTAAAATTTATAGAAATATTTACAATATATATAGAAAATCCCTTTCAAAGAATTTACAGGAGGTTATGATAAAAAGTGGCCTGTCAGAAGTAAAGATCAGCGTAGTTGTGGGAATATTCTTTGAGGGAAAAATAGTTGGTAAATCTTTTCTTGAAAGCACTATGGATATAGATGTTTCAAAACGTGAGCTTTATGTGCTGAGATTTGTATCGAAGATATTTTCGCTATTCATTGGAATGAAATTTTTCCAGGAAAGAGAAAGAAAGTATCAAAGAGATATAATTATGGCCATGGTAAAAGCCCTCGAAGCGCGAGACACTTACACGGTAGGGCATTCTGAAAGAGTGGCTTTGTATTCTGTTAACATAGCAAAAGAATTGGGGCTCGATATGGGAGATATTGATAGAATATATTGGGGTTCCATAGTTCACGATATTGGAAAACTGTCTATACCTGAGTATGTTTTGATGAAACCCTCAAAGTTGTCTTCTGTTGAATATGAACTTGTTAAAAACCATCCTGTTGCTGGTGAGAATATGATAAAAGATTTCCCCTGGCTTGAAAGGATAAGGCCAATTGTAAGGAATCATCATGAAAGGTGGGATGGCAAAGGATATCCTGACGGGTTGAAAGGTGAACAAATACCTCTGGAGGTAAGAATAGTCACGATAGCCGATGCATTCGATGCTATGACCAGCGATAGAGTGTACAGGAAGGCCTACAGTTTAGAGCATGCCCTGTCTGAGATAATTCGGCTTTCGGGAAAACAATTTGATCCAGAAATCACGAAAGTAGCTGTAGATGTGCTTAATAGGGTGTTTCCGATTGTAAAAGAAAGAACTTAAGATTGACAAATTACAGAGTTAACTAAGCTGTAATAATCTTCTTTTGTATTTATGTTTTTGAGTTTACCCAGATCTCTTACAACAGCTACCACTGTTTTCTGAGTTTTTATCAAATCGGTTAGGGACAGGTTATTTGATAGTAGCCTTTCTCTTACAGTGTCTTTTAAAATGGTTTGATAAATCCCTGGAATAGGTGTTATTCGATCTGTATAAAATAGAGCAATGTCGGCGTGATAATCTAATAGTATTTCTTCAAGGAATAGTGCGTGTTCTTTCTTGAAGGTTGGCATGTCGCAGGGAACGAGTAATACATATTCAGATTTAGCAATGCTGAGTGCTGTGTAAATGCCACCAAGTGGACCAAGATTGGGAAGAATATCAGCAAAGGCAGGAATCTCTAATGACTTGAAATCTTCCTTTCTTCCTATTATATAGACTTCTCCCAGCTCTCTTAGCTCATCGTACAGAATTTCTACGAATGTTTTTCCACATACGGTAAGCAGGCCCTTATTTACATTTCCTATTCTTCTTCCTTTACCACCACAAAGAATCGCTATGTTCATATTCGTCACCCTTTTGAAGATTATCATTTTTGTTCTATGAGAATTGCCAGAGAAATCGATAAATTTGAAAATTTAAAGCAGTGCTACTTTATAAAAGTGAAAACCGTAAGCTTTATATTTTCATCTCCCGGGAGAAAATACAGTGTCGAAGTAATTAATATTGAAGAGCGTCATTACCTTTTATGTAAGTTTCATAAAATTCTTTTGCGTCTTCTTTTCCTACATATCTGAAGTGCCAGGGTTCTTCCATATAAAGTATGTTGTATTTAAGGTAGGGCTGGATAAATCCGAATTTGTAGCTGTTTTCTACAAGCCATTTGTATTCCGGGGTGTCTTTGAAGCATTTAAGAAGCAGGCACTCTTTGTCCTTTCTTGCAAGGTCGACCGCAAGTCCCAGCTGATGTTCACTCCTTCCCGGTTTGGCTACTGCTGTTTGATCGGGCCCATGTTCTTTTATAGCAGAGAGATAAAGATTTCTTTGATAAAACCAGTTTCTATATGCGCTTGCTACAGCAATATCGAAGCCATCTTTTTTGGCAGCGTTTAGCATCTGGATGAGAGCTTCTTTTGCTTCTTTTCTTAATTTAAGACCTGATTTAATACAATATTCTTCAGGTATTTCTACAAGATCATCTGGTTCGTATTCAGGTGGCAGAGGAAATTCACTATAATTCATATCAAAATCAACCGGAAGATTTCCATTGATTTTCATTGGAAGATAGTCAATATACTGAAGGGCTACCCATCCTTCTTCCGTTTCTATCCAATCAAAAGATGGTGTATATTCTGCTTTTCCAACCGATTCGACAACATCTTTGAAATGAAGAGTCTTTACTACAGAACAGTTCACCGATGGGCAAGAACGCATATTTAAACCATCAACAAAAACATAAAATTTATCTGCAAGTTCTATTGATGAGAATACAACTATTAAAAGTATAAAGATTATTTTTCTTTTCATATGATGTCCTCCCCTGGCTTTGATATCTTATTTGTATTATATCAGCTCAGTTTTGAAAACAATTGGGAAAGATGGTATTATTTTATGATAAAAACTCAAGATTTGTCGGAGGTGATTGAATTATGAAAAAGTGGTTTGTGACACTGGTTATATTAGCCATGGTTTTTTCCTCGGCATTTGCTGTGTACCAGTTCAAAGGTATGTGTCCATATTCATCTGAAAAAAATTTATCTCTTAAAAATCAAGATATAATAATCGAATTCTCGGAAAATGGGAGTATAGAGAATATTGCCATGATTTCCAGCATGTTTGATGCTGTTGGCAGCGTCGAAATTATGATAGATAAATATCTGTTTGAAGCGAACAGTTTTGAGGTTAGTAGAGACAGGATCACATTTTATGGTCAAGCGGGGAATAGTCAAACAAGGATAGAATTTTCTTTACTGAATAACGTCATCAACATGAAAATTTTTAATTCGACAATGAGAATGGTGAAGCTTCTCATTACTCCCTGTGACTTTCATCCGGTTTTTATTAGAAACAGGGGAAAGACATTTATTCAAGCAAGGCATGTAGCTTATGCGTTTTATTCACCAGGATCAGTATCTATGTACATAGCCGGAAAACTTGTCTTTGTTACAAGAGATGTTAAAAATGAAGAAGGGAACAAAGTTGTTTCTATTGATATAGTTGTTGATAAAGATATAGACAGCATATTAGCAAATTATGAGAATGTAAGCGAAGTTATAGAATACAGGGTTGAAGATAAGATGGGTAATTCTCTCCCATACTCCAAGATAGTTCTTCAAGATAATGGAAAAGTTGTGGATGTTTCAACCAGCGATAAGGAAGGAAATATAATTTTTCATGCTGCTGCTGATAAACCGGAATTTTCTCATTTATACATAGACGAGCTTTATGTAAGTAAAGTTGAAGGAAATAAGATAATAGTTTCCACATCACGGAGTAAAGGTTTTAGATGGCCTCCATATATGTCAGGGCTTACTGATCACAGTGTCTATGTGAATTTGAGGTTATATAGCCCGGATAAAGCTTATGTTAAAGTTTTAGAAACAGGTGAAATCTGCACAGATGATCTTGTTGATACTTTTCATTCGATAAAAGTTGATGGACTTAAACCAAATGCTGAATACACTTTGCTTGTAAAAGCGGGTACACTTGAAGAAAAACTCCATGTAAAGACAACGGGGGCGAAAGAGTTTAAGTTTATAGTGTACGGTGATACGAGAACAAACATAGATTGGCACAAGATAGTAGCTGACGAAATGGCCAAAGAGAAGGCACTTTTCCTGATTCACACGGGAGATATTGTTGAAAGTGGAGACAGACTCGGAGATTGGGATAATTATTTTCAGTCAGCGCGTAATCTCTTTGCAGTAACTCCCATGTTTCCAACACTTGGAAACCATGAGAGAAATTCTGAATGGTACTATCAGGCTTTTCCCGGGCCAAAAGGTGGAGGAGATTTTTACAGAAGATGGTATTCATACAGGGTAGGAGAAATTCTTTTCATAGTTCTTGATAGTGACGTTGCTCCAGGTACTGGGCTTTATAAGACGCAACTTGAGTGGTTGAAGTCCATTCTGGAAAATTCAGATGCAAAGTACAGGATAGTCTATTTCCATCATCCGTTTTTTACAAACTCTCCTAACAGAGAGCCGAACTTGAGAGAGGATTGGAAGGAGCTCTTTGAGAAATACCATGTTGACGCTGTTTTTAACGGGCATATACATCACTATGAAAGATTTTTGATAAATGGTGTGACTTATGTGACAACTGGCGGCGGTGGTGCTCCCCTTGGTTATGGGCTTCTTTCGAAGGATAGAAAGTACCTGCCCGGGACCATGGCAGGACACGCTGGATACATTCATTATATTGTTGCGCAGGTTAAAGATGATGGAATATACTTTACAGTGAAAGCTGTTGCAAAGTACGATTGGGGAAAATTCGAAAGAGTTGATGAGATTCTTGATAGTTTTGTTATAAAGAAGTGAAGAGGTGAAAAAACTTGAGACAGCCGCCAAAAATTGTGGAATTTGAAATAACAACGGCATGTAATTTAAGATGCATACATTGCTACTGTATGGCTGGAAAAAAATCCTCAAATGAACTTACAACAGAAGAGATTAAAAGAGTAATGGATGATTTAAAAGAGATGGGAATATGGGCTTTTGATATCGTGGGAGGAGAGCCTTTTGTAAAGCCTGATATATTTGAAGTACTATCCTATGGAAAGGAAATAGGTCTTCAATTAATGATTAACACCAATGGAACGCTGGTGGATAGGCGAATAATAGAAAAGCTAAAGGAAGCAAACCCCACTGTAATGGTGGGTGTTTCTCTTGAAGGAGCAACACAGGAACTCAACGATTTTGTCAGGGGTAAAGGTTCCTTTGAGAAAGCCATAAGAGGTATCAAACTCTTTGTGGAAGGTGGATTTGATCCCGTAATCCTTCATGTAATTAACAAGATGAACTGGAGGCACTTTGAGAAAATGATTGACCTTGCTAAAAAACTTGGTGTTAAAAAGATTTATGTTGATAGATTCATACCTGTTGGAAGAGGTGTGCAAAGCAAAAAGTACCTTGATATGGATGACAGGGAATGGGTAGCAGCAATAGAGCATGTAAGGGATGTTATAAACAAGTACAAAGATGAGATCACCTTCTATATCGAAGAGAACATAACAGGAGATCCATGTACAGCTGGAAGGTCTCACGCTTCCATCCTTGTTGATGGAAATGTAGTTCCATGTGGACATTTTAGGTACAACAAAGAGCTTTACATGGGAAATATAAGGGAGAAGCCTTTTAGCGAAATTTGGAATAGCTATGATCCTGAAAAAAGTTTACCTCTTCCTGAAGTTTGTTCTGATTGCCCATTTGTTAAAAGTTGCTATGGTGGATGTAAAGCGGTCTCTCTCCATAGATATGGTTCTTTTGAAAAGCAGGATATTCCTTTGTGTTATATAAGAAGGAAAGAAAAGGGATTTTCTCTTAAAAGTTGGGGGTGGTGAAAATGCTTAGCTTTTGGATAAGCGTGGGGGTTATATTCTCAGTTCTTGAGATATTAACTCCTTCGTTTTTCTTTTTATGGTTTGGGATAGGAGGCTTTGTAGCGGCTGTAGCTTCTTTTTTTGTTAATGTGGTCTTTCAAGTTGTTATATTTGCAGTAGTATCTTTGGTTCTTTTGATTCTTACAAGACCTTTGGCGAAGAAGATAACTGGTGGGGAGCCTCCAAGAAAGATTAATGTTGAGGACGTTATTGGAAAAATCGCAGTTGTTGTTGAGAAAATCGATAACAATAAAGGGCAAGGTCTTGTTAAGGTAAAAGGTGATATATGGAGAGCTTACTCTACAGATGAGTCGGTGATAGAAAAAGGTGAAAAGGTACGGATTTTAAAAGTTGAGGGAGCACATGTTGTTGTGGAAAGGGTGGTTGAATGAAGTTTTTCTACCAGCTTGAGAGGTATGAATTTGGAGAATATGTAGTTGTGAGAGTTGAAGAAGATGGCTTTAGTGGAATAGGGGCTGTGATCCCAGACAGGAAGAAAGGTGAAAATTACAAAACAGTTATGGGGGCTATAGAAGAGTACAGGCATTTTGTGGAGATGAGCTTTTCTCATCATTTTCCGGTCATTTCCCAGAGACTTTTAAAACATTTTCCGAATCATCCAGAGGTTACTTTTGCTGTATCTGCAGCTTTTTTTGATCTTTATGCAAGGAAAAATGGCATTAGTATTGAAGACCTCCTCATGTGTCAAAATCTTCAAAAACCTGTGTACCTTGAGAATTGGCATGGTGATATGGTTGTTCCCGAAGAATTGGGAGGAGTAATGGAGGTTTTATCCATTCCAAGGAAAGAAAAGGTTGCCCTTCTAATCAGGGATTATCCCAATGGAGAGATGAAAGAAATTCTTTATCAGCTTACCAGGTATTTTGCAGGGTATATTAAAGTGTGAAAAAGAGCATTATATCGTTATAAACCGGGATAACATGCTGTTTGGGCTTGAGATTGTGCAGCAAAACCTCTATAATTCACAGAAAGCGGAGGTGAAAAAGCGATGGATATTTCCACAAGGTATGAGCCTCAAAGCATAGAAAAAAAGTGGTATAAATTCTGGCTTGATAAAGGTTACTTTACGCCCAGGGGCAGTGGGCCAAAGTATTCTATCGTTATCCCGCCGCCGAACATAACTGGAAGAATTCACATGGGACATGCCCTCAATATGACACTTCAGGATATTGTTGTTAGATTCAAGAGAATGCAGGGATACGATGTTTTGTGGCTTCCTGGAGAAGATCATGCAGGAATTGCTACTCAAAACGCTGTAGAAAGATACCTGATGGAAGCAGAAGGCAAAACGAGGGAAGAAATAGGAAGAGAAAAATTTATAGAAAAGACCTGGGAGTGGGCTAACAAATACAGAAAGGAAATAAAAGAGCAGATAATGGCGCTGGGAGCCTCCGTTGACTGGACGAGGGAAAGATTCACCCTTGATGAGGGACTTAACAAAGCTGTAAGGAAAGTTTTTGTTGAACTCTATAAAAGAGGATTGATTTACAAAGGTAACTACATTGTAAACTGGTGCCCAAGATGTAAAACAGTCCTGTCCGACGAAGAGGTGGAGCACAGGGAAGAAAAAGGAAAGCTTTATTACATAAAGTATCCTCTTAAAGATGGCAGTGGTTATATTATGGTAGCCACAACGAGGCCAGAGACAATGCTTGGAGACACTGCTATTGCTGTACATCCAGAGGATGAAAGATACAAAGAACTTGTTGGTAGAGTAGCCATCCTTCCACTCGTTGGAAGAGAGCTTCCAATAATAGCAGACAAATATGTTGATCCGAAATTTGGAACCGGTGCGGTTAAGATAACACCTGCTCATGATCCCAATGACTTTTTAATTGGGCAGCGTCATAACTTGCCCCTTGTCGATATATTTACCGATGAAGCTGTAGTGAACGAGAATGGCGGCAAATATGCAGGACTTGGCAGGTATGAAGCAAGAAAGAGGATCGTTGCGGATCTTGAGAAAGAAGGGTACCTTGAAAAAGTGGAAGATTATGTGCATTCTGTTGGACATTGTTATAGATGTGACACAGCTATCGAACCAAGGATCATGGATCAATGGTTCGTAAAGATGAAGCCTTTAGCAGAAAGAGGGATCGAGGCAGTTGAAAACGGCGAGATCAAATTCTATCCTGAAAGGTGGAAAAAAGTTTACCTTAACTGGATGTATGAGATAAGAGATTGGTGTGTTTCAAGACAGCTGTGGTGGGGTCATAGAATTCCTGTCTGGTACTGTGAGGATTGTGGCTATATTATGGCTTCAGAGGAAGAGCCAAAGAAATGTAAAAAGTGTGGTTCTACAAACCTCAAACAGGATGAAGATGTCCTCGATACATGGTTTTCCTCTGCGCTCTGGCCGTTCTCAACACTTGGATGGCCAGAGGAGACGGGAGATTTGAAAAGATACTATCCAACTGATCTTCTTGTAACGGGATTTGACATAATCTTTTTCTGGGTTGCAAGAATGATAGTGATGGGATATGAATTTATGAAAGATAAGCCATTCTCTGATGTTTACATACATCAGCTTGTGAGGGATAAATATGGCAGAAAAATGAGCAAGTCCCTTGGAAACGGAATAGACCCACTTGAGGTTATAGAAGAGTACGGAGCGGATCCGATGAGGTTCACTCTTGCTATTCTGGCGGCTCAGGGAAGGGATATTAAGCTTGATCCAAGATACTTTGATTCTTACAAAAAGTTTGCTAACAAGATATGGAATGCTACAAGATTTGCCCTTTTAAATCTTGAAGATTTTGAGGAAATAGAAGTAAAGGAAAAAGATTTAAAAGTAGTCGATAAATGGATTCTCTCAAGACTTGAAAAAACCATAAAAGAAGTAACGGAAGCTCTTGAAGGGTATAACTTCAATATAGCGGCGCGTTCAATATATGACTTTTTCTGGAAAGAATTCTGTGATTGGTACATAGAAGCTGTTAAACCGAGGCTTCAAGCCGGTGGGCACGACAGAAAGGTTGTTCAAAATCTTCTTGTGTTTGTTCTTGATAGGAGCCTTAAGCTTCTTCACCCGATGATGCCTTTCCTTACAGAAGAGCTCTGGCAGAAACTTCCAGCATCAAAAGATTCAATTACAGTTGCTCCATGGCCGGAATATGACGAAAGCAAGATTTATGAAGATGAAGAGGCACTTTTTGAAAGAGTTATGGATATTGTAAGGGGCATAAGAAATGTAAAAGCTGAAGTTAATGTTCCTCAGGTTAAAAAAGTTCCTATTGCAATTATTGGAAATAAGCTTTTAGAGGAGGTAGAAGACTACATAAAGAATCTTGCAAATGTGGAAAAAATTGAATATATGGAAGAAAAGCCGAAAGCGGCGGCTTCAGCTTATGTTGATAGTGAAAATGAAATCTGGGTAGAGCTCGGAGACCTGATTGATCTTGAAAGTGAAGTAAAAAGGCTTGAAAAGAAAATTAAAAAGCTTCAAAAGGATAAAGAGATGTTTGAGAAAAAACTTTCCAATGAAAAGTTCCTGAAAAACGCACCTGAGGAGGTTGTTCAGGAGGCAAAAGAGAAGTTAGAGGCGATAAAAGAGCAGCTTGAAAGGATAGAAAAGATAAGGGATGAGTTGAAGTAAGAAAATTCATTGGCCTGTGTTTACGTTCCAAAACCAGAGATGGAAGCAGCAAAAAACTCCTATAATGAGAAATGGTACTATTAAGGGAGTTGAAGTGAAAAGGAGCAAAAGTTTAAGATATATAGATGTATCATTAGTGTGAAAAGGTTTCAAAGGAGTTAAGTGTTATTCTTTCTAAATATAGATGACGTAGTGTTTGAATTTAGAAAAGATTTGTAGGAAAAAAGCATAAAATAGAAAAAATACGGATTCAGTTGAGAAGTTAAGGAGTGGGTTACAAATAAGTGAGAATCATATTTAGTTTTAAGCTATGAGTTGC
>JAGHBG010000171.1 GCA_021161105.1 Thermotogaceae bacterium
ACTTCCGTCATCATTAAATAAAAGCTCTAAAGTTTCGAACAGGTATTTCTTCCCTTTTTTGTACCATTTAATTCCAACGTCTAGATATTCCTCAGCTAGATACCCACTAATTATCAGGCCTACTGATGCACCGATTATGTGGTTGTTTAGGATGCAGCGTTTGGTAAATTCTATCTCTTTCGAAATATGCCTGCCAGCCTCAATAATTATCCAAAGAGATTTTAGAACGGTGCCTGATAAAAAATAAGGCCCAAACACTTGTAAAGCAATCACTAAAGAAATAATTCTATAACCTAGCTCTTGGTCATTAGACCAATTCACTCCTATTTCCGGGGGATTTTCATCTATCCATGAATTGATTATTTCTTCAGCCTTTTTGGCATACTTTGTATTCTGTGTATAAAGATATGCAGATGAAAGTGTTTGTAAAATCGAGAGTCTGTTTAATTCCCAGGTATATTTAATATCTCCGTATTCTGAAACAATGTTTTTTATCTCCGAAAAATGTTTTTTGGGCCACCCTTTTCCTGTCTCTGAGATGTGCCAGTTAATTTCATCTGGAAAATAAAGAGTTTTGTCGAAAACAATAATATGGTTATTTGTAATAGAATTAGCGAGATTAATTATTTTATTCAGTATTCTCCTATCATCAAGAGTTATAGCATTTAACTTGTTATGACCATCAATAATCAGTCCTTCAAGCTTTTCCAAAAATCTGCCTTCTCCATTTTTAACGGCGGATGCAAATTGTCGCAAACTGTTATAATATGGACGATATGTTAATTTTTCAAAGCCAAGATTTCTCTCAACTTGTTTAATGGCTCTGTTCATCAATATTTTGAATGAAGGAAGACTCTTTATTGTTTTAAGTATTTTTTCGCCTTTTCTCATTTTGCAGGTACTCCAACCACTTTTATTCCATCCGGTACATCCTTTATGACTACAGATCCGGTGCCAACAATTGAAAACTTCCCTATTTTTATGTTTTGAATAACCGATGCTCCTGTTCCAATATGTGTCCCTTCTCCTACGATAACTGAACCACTTAGCGTTACTCCCGGGGCTATGTGAACATGATCAGCTATCCTACAATCGTGATCTATGGAAGCGCGAGTATTAATAATACAGTTTTTGCCTATCTTAGTGTCAGCATTGATTATTACCCCGGGCATAATTACGCTTCCCACACTAATATCAACTGTATCGTCAATCATAGAATCTGGAGAGATTACTACCGGCAATTCAAAACCTATCGTTTTCAGCATATTGAACAATCTAATTCTATGGTCTGGATTACCAACACTCCCAAGCGTAACTAACGCATGTTTTATTCCTTTTTTGAACAATTCCTCAAGCTGATCATCCGTGTATTTAATAGGAATACCAAGAATTTTTTGTCCAAGCTTTTCTTTAGTATCTGAAATACCAACTATATTGTATTTTCCGATTTTGTTCAGAATAGAGATCACAACTTTACAATGTCCGCCACCGCCTACGAGAACAACATCAGTCTTTGAGGACATCTAAAATAACCTCCGCAACTTCCTTAACCGTTTCTTCTGTATTCAATGTAGAACTAGGCAAATTCAGTCCTTTTTCATAAATCGTATATGCATTTTCGTAATTTCCAGTTTTAAATCGTTTATATGGTGGAAATTCGACAATAGGGACAAATATCCTTCTTGAAGGTATTCCTTTCTCCTTTAGTTCCTTTTGAATCTGGGGTATATCCTTTTCTGGGTGATCTATTAACACAGAAGTTAACCACCAGGAACTTTCGGTTTCAGGGTATCCTTCCTGAACTTTTATGTATTCACAATCTCCAAGGATCTCACGATAGATTTTATTGAAGTTTCTCTTTTTTTCAAGAAATTCTGGAAGCCTTTCAAGCTGAGCCAAACCAAGAGAGGCTTCAAGATTTGTCATTCTGTAATTGAATCCGATTTCGGGGTGATAATACCCTTTACTCACATCTCTGGCTTGATTTACCAGAAATTTAATGTGTTCTGCGGCTTTTTCATCATCGGTAGTGATCATTCCACCACCGCCGGTAGTTATTACTTTGTTCCCATTAAAACTGAAACATCCAAATTTCCCAAAAGTTCCCGTCTTTCTTCCTTTGTATGTTGCTCCTAAGCTTTCTGTAGCATCTTCTATTATAGGAATTCCGTACCGATTGGATATGTCCATAAGAGCATCCATATCGCAGGGATTGCCGTACAAATGTACAGGAATTATCGCTTTGGTCTTTGGCGTTATTGCCTGTTCAACTTTTTCTGGATCCATATTCCAGGCCTTTGGATCAACATCAACAAATACTGGTGTGGCACTAACATACATAACAGGGTTTACTGTAGCAATGAAGGTAATTACGGGTACTATTACTTCATCTCCTGGACCTATTCCGAGTTCGTGTAAAGCCATGTGCAAAGCGGCTGTTCCACTTTGCATAGAGACTGCCTTTTTCGTTCCAATATAATTTGCGAATTTCTCTTCGAATTCAGGAACGAAAGGTCCAAAAGTAGAAACAAAGGTCGAATCGATGCATTTTTCTAAGTAGTGTTTTTCAAGTTGACCAACATTTGGAGCATCAAGTTGGATTTTATCCATATTATCACCTGCTAAGCATTATAGTATTCGGGGTTCTTACAATCTTTTATAATTCCGGTGTTTATTGCCCAAGCGATTTCCTTAATTCCATCCAGAATATTTAGGGTTGTTGAGTAGCCAAGTTGATTCTTTATTTTGTCAAAGCTTACTCTATAGTCCCTGGGATCATTCCCCTTTTCAACAAATTCAATTTCGAAATCTGGCACAACTTTTTTGACTTCGTTTACGATATCAATCTTTCTATAGTTTTGATCGTTGCTGCCAACGTTATATGTTTCTCCAGCTGTTTTTTCAAACTTTTCCAAAACAAGCCCAACTGCTCGAGCAGCATCTCTTACATGAACATAAGGTCTGTTTGAATAAGGAAGGAAGATAACAAGCTTTTTATCTGTTATTGCGTGGAGAGTGAAATCGTTAACAGTTAAATCAAATCTTGGACGTGGAGATAATCCGAAAACAGTGGAAAACCTTAGGACTGTCCAATTCAAATTGGTACCTATTGTTTCTTTCAAGTAATGTTCCATCTCTACTTTGGTTTCAGCGTATAGAGAAAGGGGATTCAACTCATGTCCTTCATTTGCAAATTCTCCGGGTTCAACCTTTCCATAATTACTACAAGTAGATACAAAAATAAACTTCTTTACGTTCTTTTCGGCAGATAAATCTATGAGTTTTTTCGTTGCATCCAAATTGGTTCTTTTGGTTTCCTCGGGGTATTTTCTGCTGGCTGGTTCTCCCACTATTGCAGCGAGGTTGACCACAACAGTTTCAGAATTAATGTATTTCGAATATGTACTGGTTTCGTGAATATCTTCAGAGATCAGTTTGAATCTTGAGTGATTTAAGATTCCCAGTATTGACCTTCCACCGTGTAGCATTTTATCAATTCCTATAACTTCATAGCCTCTATCTAAAAGCATGTGGCATAAAACTGAACCTATGTAACCAGCCGCACCAGTTACAACCGCTCTCATCTGGTAACCTCCCTCACTAATTTATTTAACCCACACTTCTCTGCAAGAATATCAAGAGATTCTATTGTAGGAAAATCTAATTCAATTCCTTCATTTAATGACTTACGTCTTTTGACATATTCCTTCTCACCATGATAATAAATTTTGGCGGATCCTTTAGCTTTTTTGGAATTAATAATATTCTCTACAATTTCGCTTATTCTTTTGATTATCGAGTTCTTATCACCAAAAATTTCCAAGTTCATTGCTCCGAAGAAATGACAAATTTCTCCTCGTTGGTTATAAGTTTCTTTACTGTATTTTCCTAAGGATAACCCAGCGGTAAGCAATTCCACAAGCAGCGATAGTCCATAACCTTTATGTCCACCAAACAACTCTTCTGCTCCGCCCAAGGGAAGGAGTCCACCGCTCCTATTGGAAAGAGAAGCAAGTGCTATTGAGGGATCTGAGGAGGGAAGTCCATCGGAATTGACAGCCCAGCCTTGAGGTAATGTCTTAGATAGACGGTTATATACTTCCAATTTTCCCCTTGGTACAACGC
>JAGHBG010000036.1 GCA_021161105.1 Thermotogaceae bacterium
GGTTTGGTTCCCGAAATGTTGAACTCACAAAAGCTGGAGACAGCATACCAAAGAACTTCAGAAAAGCGGTTGAATTTGTTCAATCCATCAAAGACAAACTCAGACCCGGCTACATTTACTTTGCCGAAGCTACAATCCCTCACACCATACAGTATGACTGGTCTAAAATGCCTCCTATCCTTGGTTTCGATATATGGGACTGTGAACAGCACAGGTTTGTGGATTATGGCCTGAAAGCCAAAATGTTCGAGGAAGCTGATATCCAGACGGTTCCTCTCATAAAAGTTCTTAACTCTAAACCATCACAGGAAGAGCTCGAACAAATAATTCCAATGTCTCAATTCTACGACGGGACAGCTGAAGGTGTTGTATTCAAAAACTACAGAGACCAGGTCATAGCCAAACTCGTCTCCAAAAAGTTCAAAGAAGTTAACCGTTCCATATTCGGCAAACATAAAAAGGAGATAAAAGATGAGACTGAAAAGTTCGTTGAGTATGCGTTTTCACCCCAGAGAATTGAAAAGAAAATATATGAACTCAGAGATGAAGGTTATGAACTGTCAATGAAAATGATGCAGGAGCTAATCTACCGCCTGGTTGAAGATGCTTTTACGGAAGAGTGGTGCTACCTGTTCTTCAAGTTCGATACTGTATCATTCAAGAGAGCAAGAAAGATGTTGAGCAAGAGGGCTCAAAATATCCTGAGAATGATAATTGCGAGGGAGAGTCTAAGATGATGTCAGTATTCCTTTTAACTTTCCTTGAATTCTACCTCCATTCTTTATACAGAAAAGAAACCTCCGAAGCATGTAGAAAAAGAGGTGATTAATATGATAAGCCACGACCTCCTAGCAAATATAGTAGCTTTTATTGGAATTTTAATTTTTATGTTTTGTTATGCTGAATACTTCGTTAAGGGTGCTGAATGGGAAGACAAAAAATACTTTTGGATTGATGAATACATTCGTTTAAAAGCATATCCAGAGTATAGAAATGCACCATTGTACAGGTGGAAAAAGTTAATTAAAAACCTTAAGGAATATGATCCTGAACTGGCTAAACTTGCTGAAGAAGATATGAAAAAACGTTTCGCAAGTATGGATAACACCTGAACTTTTAATTTTTTTGAAGTTTTGATGAAATAAATAATCCCGTTGCCCGAAGGGCAACCGCTACCGAAGGTAGTGTTGTTGTCAGCTAACATTTAGCTGTAGGAGGTGATGTAAAATGTTGAAGCCGAAAAATATTGCTAAGTTTTTGAACAGAGCAAATTATTATGAGCTGCGTGAAGTTGTTGCTCTGCTGAAAGAAGAGACCGTTAAAGATTTATTAGTAATGCTGCTTGACTTATGTGATGAAGACACATACAATGAAGTGCTTGAAATGTTCGAACTAATCGAAATGGATGAAGCATGTGATGTATGCAAAGAAATAATGGGAGGGTGATAAATGGACATCGAAGAAGTATTGAAAACCCTAAAAGAAATGGATCACCTCAACAACTATTTAATTGAGGAAGACAATATAATAATAACCTGTGATGTTGCAGTTATTATAATGAAAAACAACGAACAGACTTTAAACCTTCTCACTGATGTTATAAACCTGGTAAAATTTACAAAAGCCCTTAAAGCAAATACAATCCCTTTAATGGGGGATTGATATGGTCGGTGTTAGCGGAACGAAGGATAGACAAATAAAGCTAGTCAAAGACGAATTCGGCAATGAAGTCGTTGTGTTTGGTGGTTGGGAAAACTGGGAACAGTATTATCAAGAATACATTAAACACGGACTAAAACCGGAATCTCAATGGCAATGGAAGCAGAATTATCCAGATTTAGTCGTTGAGGATATCATTGATGTATTTCCTTTATTGAAAAACAAAGAGCAGGATTATGTGCGAAGCTGGCTCTATGCAGACTTGTTATTCAGAGGAATTAACAAGTGGCTGTTCGTCAGGTATCTGCTTGTTAGGTATAAAAAACTGGTTGCAGATTGGAGAAATAAATATTATGAGAAATGGGAAGAACAAAAAGAAAAGATAGCAAATATGGAAATGTCAGATGTTGGAACAATCGCAAAAGAACATTACACGCTTGGGTATTTAAGAGGAAAATTTGAAGCATACAGAATTGCTAGAGCAGATTTGAAGACACTATGCTGCACGCCACGTTACGTGGTCTGGAATGGCAGCAGACCTGGATTCATTGTTGACAGAAAAATCAGCAGAGGGTGGTTAAATTTAGTTAGAGATTTGTATAATATAAGGTTTGAGAGGTGAGGTGTAATGGAAACGTATATTTTAGCCCATGTACTTCAAGGCGCTAAAGTTATTGGCGTTGGCGGAATCCCTGACCTATCTAACGCAAAAGAACTTTTTATTGACTTGGAACTTGACACCACTGAAAAGATTGTTTACAGACTATACATCCACAAAGCAGAACCCCTAAACGAAAATAGAGGTGATGTATATGGCTGACGTTAGAATTGTTAGATGGGACAGAATGCCATTCGATGAATATCTTGACGTCGTAACAATAGAACTGCAGGTCTATAATGACATAGTAAAACTTGAATATTTGATTCATCCGTATACAGAAAAGATATGGGGA